>DUMO01000082.1 GCA_012839865.1 Clostridiaceae bacterium | reverse complement strand
ACTTTAATACAATAAACTTAAACTGACAAAGTAAACGTAACCATGCAGTGTTGGCCGGGTTGCATTAAGTCTTAAAAAAAATATTACGCTTCAATAGGAATAAAGGCATGCTGCGCGACATCAAAGAGTCCCTTGTCGGTTAGCTTGATTTCAGGTATCACCGGCAGTGACATAAAGCACAATGTCATTACCGGCTCCACACCTTTATTGATTCCAAGCTTCACATACGCATCCTTGTGGATTTGGGCCAGCTTTTCGCTGACCCATTCACCGGAACGGTCACTCATAATTCCACCTACAACCATTGGCATGGAATTGATTACCTCTCCGTTTTTTACAAGGATAATGCCTCCGCCCTGCTTTGCAAGATTTTCTACCGCCAGAAACATATCCTCGTCATTAGTTCCAACAGTGATAATATTGTGGGAGTCATGGGCAACGGACACAGCCACTGCCCCCGACTTGATTCCGTATCCCCTGAGCAAACCCAGGCCTACATTTCCTGTCCCTTTGTGACGTTCTACAACCGCTATTTTTACAATATCCTGTTCCGGCTGCCGGTTAAACACGCCTTCCTCATTTAGGGTAATCTCTGCTGTGCCTTTTGCCGTTACAACATCCCCGGGAAGGAGGTCAATCACATGAACTTTTTTTGAATGGCTCTTCAATCTTAATTTATCAATGGAAAAGTTATTGACATTGAATCGTCCTCGCACCGCAGAAATATCGCACCGCTGTATTTCCGGAAGGTATTTGCCTTCCCTGGCTGCTTCCTCTCCCTTTATAAATACCCGGTGCACCTGGAAGTCATGCAAATTATCCAGCAATACAATATCTGCACGAAGTCCCGGTGCTATAGCCCCCCTGTCCATCAAACCATAACATTCCGCTGCATTCAGGCTGGCCATCTGTATGGCAATAATCGGGGAGATTCCTTCTTCCACACAAATGCGAAGATGATTGTCCAGATGTCCCAATCTGAAAATAGTCTCCGGCTGCCGGTCATCCGAGCACAGCAGGCAGCGGCGGCTATTGGCCGGAGTGACACCCTTCAAAAGAGTACGCAGGTTATGACAGGCCGAACCTTCTCTTAATAGAATGTAAACCCCCCGGGAAAGCCGGTCAAGCATTTCTTCCACTGTGGAGCATTCATGATCGGTATGAATTCTGCAAGACACATAGGCATTCAACGCATTGCCTGCTAAAGAAGGACTATGGCCGTCTATGATTTTCCCTTCGTTAACAGCTATCAGAAGCTTATCCAGGACATCATCCTCCGCCTTCACAACACCTGTATAATTCATAAATTCTCCCAATCCAAGAATCCGGGCATCCTTGAGCGGTTCTTTCATCTTTTCTGCATCCAGTACAGCCCCGGCATTCTCGAAGGGAGTCGCCGGCACACAGGACGGAAGCATATAACGGATATCGAGTTTTGTTCCCTTTGAAGCTTCAAGCATATAGTTCAAGCCCTTTAAACCGCATACATTTACAATTTCATGGGGGTCAGCGATGATGGTTGTAGTGCCATGTGGAACCAGTAGCCTTCCAATTTCCTCAGGAGTAACATAGGAGGATTCAATATGGATATGACCATCAATGAATCCCGGTGCTGCATAACAGCCTTCTGCATCAATTGCAACCTTGCCATGATAATCACCGATTCCCACAATGTATCCGTCTGTGATGGCGATACTTTTACCTTCTATAATGGTAGAATTGTAGACATCAACAATTTTGCAGTTTTCAATAACCATGTCTGCAGGAATTCTTCCTGCTGCAGCATCTATTCTTCTTTTCAACAAGTGTCTTTCCATGTTACTCTCCTTCATATCAACTTTCCGCCTTATGACGAAGTTCATGCCTGTACACATGTGACTGCTAATCCTCTGAACATGTAATGTCATGCCTGTACACATATTAACCTTCACATACAGCTATATAATTACAATATAGCTTAACATTGCATGTGTGACAAGTATTTAATCTGATGTTCAAAGATACTATCACTTTATTTTGAGAATAGAATGTTATGAAGAAATGAATTGCAGGAATTTATTTTCTAAAGAACCATGTTTTATATCTATTTACATATAGATAAATGTCAATAGTCAGCATAAAAGCAACTGAAGCAGCTTTCAGGCAGGGTTTCAATTACACACCCCGCTGAAAGCTGCTTCATAGGAAAAACAAATATTAATGTGTTATTTCTGCTTGCTTGCATTAACCATATTGCTGCATCAATCAATCTGTCACATTCTCTTATGTCCGGTCGCAGATATATAGCCGCATTAAGCTATCTTCTTCTATTCCTGATCAAAATCAGTCTTATCAACTGTGATATGCCGCTTGCCATGGCAGCAACATAAGTTAAGGCTGCTGCGTTAAGTACACTCTTTGCTCCCCTTGCCTCATCGGTATAGATAAATCCGTTGCTCTCCAAAAGCGCTAGTGCCCTCCGGCTTGCATTAAATTCAACAGGAAGAGTTATTATCTGAAAAACAACAGCGGCTGCAAAAAGCAGAATACCTATATCCATCAAAACTCCAAAAGCCGGAATCAACAATCCAATTATTATAAAACCCCAGGCAGCGGATGAGCCAAATTTGGCAACTGGAAAGACAATATTTCTTACGGACAAAGGTACATATCCCCTTGAATGCTGTATGGCATGGCCTGCTTCATGGGCTGCAACACTAACAGAAGCGATGGATCTTCCCTGATAAACATTACCGGACAACCTCAGCACACGCTTCGTTGGATCATAGTGATCACTTAAATGCCCGGTTGCCATTTCAACAGGAATATCCTGCAATCCGTTTTGATCCAGGATCATTCTGGCAACCTGAGCACCTGAATAACCCTTGCGTGCTGGAACTCTCAGATACTTGGCAAAACTTGAGTTCACTTTGCTTTGGGCATACAATGTAAGTAAAACTGCAGGAATCAGTATAAAAATTGTCGGGTCGAAATAAGAAAATCCATATGGATATAACATTTTTATCTGCTCCTTTGTACTGTTTGATTATTAATCTTAATTTATATATACCAATATATTATTGAATAATTGTGAATAAAATATGAACTTTAAATCTTATCACAAAAAGTACGCATAAACATTGGCCAAGATCACCGTAAGTATTCCACTTACAGCAATGGCCAAAGAACTCATAGCTCCTTCGGTTTTGCCCAGCTCCATGGCTTTTGCAGTACCTATCGCATGAGAAGAACATCCGATTGCAAGTCCCCGGGAAACCGGATCAGTGATACGGAATACCTTGCAAATCAGTTCTGCAAACATATTTCCCAATACTCCCGTCACTACGATAACCGCAACAGTAATGGCCACATATCCACCCAGTTCTTCAGATATCCCCATTCCAATAGCTGTAGTGATAGATTTGGGAAGCAGCGTAACATATTCCTCATGTGACAAGCCAAACAACAGTGATAATACAAAAACTGTTGTCAGGCTTGTGGCAGTGCCGGCACAGAGCCCCAGCCCCACTGCTTTAATGTTGTTTTTCAAAAGAGCCCATTTTTCATATAATGGAATAGCCAGGCATACAGTAGCAGGAGTCAGCAGCCAGCTTATATATTTTGCACTCGCATAGTAAACATTGTAATCAATCCTCCCTGCCAGTAAGACTATAATTGTTACAGTTATGGATACAAACAGAGGATTGAATATCCCAAGTTTGAATTTGCTCTTTAAGAATGCTCCCAATTCATAAGCAGCAAGGCTTAAGAATACTCCGGCGAAAAGGGAAGTCTCAAAAAACTCATTCATATAATTCCCTCTTTTCCCGGCTTGTCCGTATGAGGCGCTGTGACAGCCTTCCGGTCACGACCATTACAACTACAAGGGTCACAACCGTAATAATGCAGACAGGAAGAAGAACAGGTTTAAGGACTCCCCAGCTTGCCATGAGTCCTACACCTGCAGGGATAAACATGACCGGCATAATTTCAATTAGATATTTCCCCACTTCATTAACCCAATCCAGTTTTATTGCTCCTGTTATTAAAGCAACAAATAGCAGCACCATTCCATAAATACTTGCCGGAATTGGAAATGGCAGAAGATACCTGAGAACTTCCCCTATAAATGAAAAAATTATGATAATAACAACTTGCCTGATATATTTCATGAAAGCCTCCATATCAATAATTGGTTTCACCAATTATATATTTTGGCCCTATTGAATGTCAATGGTGAAGCTCCTCTACATAACCTATAATTATAACGCCAGTAGATAAAAGTTCCTATGTAAAATGAAAAACTCCATTGCGGGTACCCCTGAATAATACCATTTAGGTGTCTAATCTAAAGGGAATAAAGAAAATATGCTGGCAATGGAGCTTTTTATTATAAATCTCAGTTCTCTGTGGAAGCTTCAGTATCGATACTCTTATCAATGGCATAGCGGAGTATTTTCTTAGAAGTATTCTTAATGAATTCCTCTTCCCGGATCTTCACCTTTCTGATGGTCTTATGCGGGGCCATTCTGCTGTTTACCATCTTTATCTCCTTATTAAAGTACGCATTGACAGCCTCTGTACCTTCAATACCTTTTAATCTGAGTAATTCGTAATCCGGGAAAATCTCGGCAACGATAACTTCCTTATTGTTCTGGTTCTTTGTTTCTCCGGCGTAAACAACGACCTCTGAAACGCCGTCTATCCTCTGCACCTCCTTTTCGATCTCCTCAGGATATACATTCTTACCGTTACTCAGTATAATGATATTTTTCCGTCTGCCGGTAATAAATAACCAGCCCTCATCGTCGAGCTTTCCAAAATCTCCTGTCATGAAGTAGCCGTCTTCATCGAATACTGCAGCAGTAGCCTCAGGATTTTTATAATAACCAAGCATAACGTTAGGTCCCTTTACGCAGATCTCTCCCTCTCCATTTTCATCAGGATCTTTGATCTTAACCTGCTCACCTATGATAGGGATTCCGACACTTCCCTTCTTTAGATACTTGTTTCTGTTGCATGAAACCAGAGGTGAACACTCGGTTATTCCATATCCGTTAAGAATAGTTATACCTATGGCATCAAACATATCAATTATATCCTGGTTTATGGCTGCACCGCCCGAAATGATCATCTCAAGCTTTCCACCAAAATTTTCCAGTATGCTCCTGAAGAATACATGCCGTAAATCTATACCTATTTTTCTTAAGAAATTGCTGACCTTTATCATGCGTTTCAACGTATCAGCCTTCCCGCTTTTCTGAGCGGTAGTCCATATCCTTTTATACATGGTTTCTACGAACAACGGTACCAGGACAAGATGACCCGGCTGCTGCTCCTTTATTTCGTTCATGAAATACTTAAGTCCGCTGTTAATATATGTAGTGCAACCCTGGGAAAAATGTCCGACAAAAACCACCGTGGAACAATAGGTATGATGCGGTGGCAACACTGCCATGGTTTTGGGTGTTATTGCAAAGAGATACATGCCCTGTGTCATGTCCGAAACAATATTTTTCTGAGAAAGCATAACGCCCTTTCCTTTGCCTGTTGTACCTGATGTGAATACGATGGTCGCAAGCCTGTCAGGATCAATTTCATAGTCATAGTATGAATTATCGCCGTTTTCGAATTTTGCCCTGCCTTTTTCAGCCAGGTCCGAGAGTTTGAAGGCCGGCACCATTTTGGGCTCACCCATGCATATATAGGTCTTTAAAGAGGGAGCGCTTTCACCGATCTGCATGATCTTTTCTTCGACAGAAGAACTGTAGACAATATATTCGCACTCGGCAAAATCGAGTATCCCCGTTAATTCATCAAGAGGCATGTCCTTGTCTATCGGGACCACTATCGCTCCTATGGCTATCAGTGCAAAATAACTGCAGATCCAGTTATATGATGTTTCGCCTACAATGGCTACCTTTTTATCGGTACAACCCAAAGACATCAGCTCTGTACCTATATTCCGTACATAATCACGCACTTCTTTGAAGGTTACATCAACAGTTTTCGTGTCATGCGGATCTTTTTTATAGGAATATGCTATTCTATCGGGATATTTCCTTGCTACATTTTCGACCATTACCCGGAAATCTTCAAAGACTGTAGTCTCGTATAGTGGATATTTTATGTCGTAATTCATTCTATTGCATACCCCTTACACTGTTAATCGATAATTATTTACAACTGATTCTTTTTTAATGATAACTTTATCATAAGATAATTTCAATATCAGGAGAAATAATTGAATCGTTCATTTTGAAAGCTTATTTTCTGCTAGCCGACTTCAGGGCTTCGTACCACTGATTTATCAGCTCGGCCGGATCGTCCGAAGGTTTTTCTACCAAATTTTCGTATCGAGCTATGCGCAGCGGAATAAAAAAAATACCCTTTTAGGTGTCAATCTAAAAGGGTATTGGGGATATAGAAAGGACTCTGATAATGGAGCTTTTCAAATAAATCCGTTTCTATTTCTTATGTATGCAAAGTCCTTCAACATCAAAAGCCGCTTCCATGATTATTTCGCTGACTGTCGGATGCGGGTGAATAGTATCTGCAATTTCTTTTACTGGAGCTTCAAGTTTCATGGCAACACAAATTTCTGAAATCATATCCGTAGCCCTTGGTGCCATGATATGAGCCCCCAGTATTTTACCAGTTTCGCTATCTGTGATAATTTTTATTATTCCTTCCCTTTCGCCTTCAATCATGGATTTACCGTTGGCACCTACAGGGAATTTTCCAACTTTGACTTTATGCCCTCTTCTGGCAGCTTCTGCTTCCGTTAAGCCCACTGTAGCAATTTCAGGGCTTGTGTAAATACACCCAGGTACTACGGCATAATCCATGGTACGGATGAAACCAGCAGCATTGGAAGCTGCTACCAGTCCCTGTGCCGAAGCTACATGCGCAAGCTGTATTTTCCCTGTTACATCGCCAATCGCATATATGCCTTTAACTGAAGTTTCCATCTTTTCATTGACTTTGATAAATCCATTTCACAGTCATATGCATAGCGAAGCAGAATACCACAGCCAGAGTTTATCTCTTTTGTTTCCTGTTTTCTTAGACTCTGCGCAAGTATATTCGGCTGATAGCCCAACTCCTTAACAGCCTTCCAGACCTTTTCCTGATATTCACGGCTTACATACTTGTTGCCATTCAGCACATATGACACTGTTGCAATCGAAACTCCCGCTTTTTTTGCAACATCAATCATTCTTGCCATATGGAATCTCCTGTTCATTCAGTATTTATAAGAAAAACAAGCATCGTATATTTCAAATAATTTCTGAATATCTTCTTCACTGGCCGTTGTTATATGAAAATGATTTCCCAGTTCGCAAATAACAAAGGATACCCATACCATACTCACAACATAACGTTGTGTTTATGGTGCCGGTGCACGCGCTGACATAGATTTTGGCCTGATTACCAAATATGCCTCCTTTTTTAATTTCCCGTTTACTGAGCTTTTTTTATTAAGTTAAAATTATTTAAAACGTATTGACGTGTTATTTTAAGACTCACTTTGTCCAATTCGACTTTCTCAGCACAATTGCTGATTATCCGAATATTTCAATTATATTTATTAGAGGAAGTTAATCGTTTATCTGCCTGCTAACAAAAAAACACTATTACTTTTTCTTTTCTGGCTGTACTAGTGAATTTGCTACCACATCTTTACCCTCCTGTCAATATTATTCTTTAAAAAAAATTACATCAATAATCAATATACGATAATCTTTAAAATTCATTGCAAGCTGATATTCGTTCCCAATTTTAGAAAAAGCAATAGTTTTAATACCGGGCGGCATCTTGCAAATTCCTGCATACATCCATGTATTCATTTGCCCACTGGCGGTTTACTTTTCTTTATCTTTGATTTGTCATAATGCTGTTCCTTTTTTGGGAACAATATACCTGCTAATATCATTATTTTCATGTTTCAACAATGAAACTTTATTGGCTATTCCACCACCGTATCCGGTCAGTGAATTGTTTGAACCCACAACTCTATGACATGGAATAATAATGCAAATCGGATTCCAGCCTACTGCTCTGCCAACAGCACGTGAACACATCTTTTCCATGCCATGATTTTCAGCAATGATCTTAGCAATCTCACCATAGGTTTTAACTTTGCCGAAAGGTATCTCAAGCATAATATCAATTACTTCCTTACGAAATTCTGTGAGATTTGCTATTTTATATTTCGGTGTAAAATCAGGACTTCTACCGCTGAAATAAATATCAAGCCATTTGATTGTGTCCTTAAATATTGGAAGTATTTTTTCTTCACAGCCAAGGGGATGCTTTGATTCATCTCTTGAACCTTCAAACCATAATCCAGTAAGATATTCTCCGTCACTATTCATCAATATATCCGAAAAGCCATCCGGTGTTTTGTAGTAGTATTTATATATCAGACAGGTGCCTTGTCCCATGCTTTACAAACGTAATGTTTCTCCCCCGTTTATCTTAAATATCTTACCTTCTGCAGAAAACCAGACAGGTTGACAGGAAGGATTAAAAACAATAGAATTATCTGCAGAAATTTTTAAATTCCTCTGAGCTGTTACATAATCATATATTTCAATATTGGTTGCAAACCATATATCATCCTCTTCAGTAAACATGCGGCAAAATTCTTCGATTAAATCCCAATTATCGTTATCATTAAATTCATAACTATGACCCCATACATATAACAGCTTACCTTGTCTTCGCTTAAGTTCCAAAAATTTTCGCCCCATTTCCAGTGCATCATTATGATGACAGGTAGGATGCCATTCCAAAAAGTTTTCAGGTAGTTCAAAATTTTTTGTAGCTTTTACTGTCCTTGCATATTCAATTCCACATAATTTAAGTGCAGAAATTATATCCTTATTATATATGCCATACGCAAAAGACATGCCTCTTACCGGGTAACCACATATTCTTTCGAGTTCTCTTTTGTCATCGAAAATTTCCGCAAGAATATTCTGCGGAGGAAGCATTGCTAAACTTCTATGTAACACTCCATGTACTGATATTTCGTGATTTTTATATAAATCAGCAACATCTTCCTTTCTTACTACTCTGTCAAAACCAAACCTTCCGGAATTGAGGTGAAAAGTTGATTTTATTCCAAATTTATTGAATATTTCAATAAGTCTGATGTCGTATATTGTTCCATCATCATAGCTCATTGTTAATGCACTTCTTTTTCCATCCTTAAAAACGTCAAAGCTTATCATATTTTATCCCTCCAAATTATGGGAGTGACAAGGTGCCTATTCCCTTGTCCCTGTGAAATTTAATAACCCTTGATTCTAGTTTCGTTATTCATTCCAGGATAACTGCTTTTTTCAGTGCCACATTATAATCTCATCTTAGCAAAAACAAACATAATGTCAACAGAAGGGTTATTCAGTGTCTGGCAGAAGAAACTGGTGAATTATTTCTCCCCTTATAAAATCTTTGGGCAGATAGACTGTCAATTTGTCCATCTGCCCACTTTGAAGCTTGAAGGTCCTGATAATTAATTCCCGGACCCGGCTGCCAGGTGTTTAGCTTCCGGGGCCAGTGTAATACTATTGATAATATGGTCGATTACATCGGATGAGAAAAATTTATCGTTGACGTCGTGCCTCAAGCAAATCGAATACTGTGTGGTTATGTCTGCATTATAAAGCCATACCAAATGCTGAAGGGTTCCTTCGCCACCTTCTGTTTCAAAATAAATAGTGTAATAAACTGCTTTATTCCCATTTAAATCGAATTCGCCTTTAAAGTCCTTCAGCATGTCTCCGAGCCCTTCCAGCAGTTCTTCCTTGGCCCATTCCTCGGGACGCTTTTCAACAGCCCCGCCATTTGAGACTTCAATAACTGACGTCCAATCTGGCCCATCAGAGACATAATAATCGCCCCAGTCGTCCTGTACATCGCTGAAATCCTTCGGGACACTGATAGTGATATAGCCAAAGGTCTTGGTAGAAAAATTTGAATTTTCGCTTGCACCGGTACTATCGGCTTTGCTTTCGGTGGGGGTAGAAGTGGCTTGTGCTGCAGGTGTAGGCGCAGCAGTGGCCTGTGCGGTAGGGTTGGCCTTTGTGGTGGGGGTGTTCTGAGCCGGAGCAGGAGTTTTCTTTTCACCGCAAGCTGCCAAAGTGAATATAATTGCAAGAGTCAACATAAATACCAATGTTTTTTTCATGATTATCCTCCATTCATATATGTAATGTTAAATACTGTTGACATAATAAATATGCCAGAATAATCATGCAAAAACCGTCCTTTGCATGAAACATCATTTTTTCTGCATGAATCATTTTGTAAAGGTATGAGCCAAATTCTCCGGTTTATGGCAAACATAGCCCTGGAGGAGAGTGTTCATGCCAACAATATCCGGAGGACTATTGTAAAGGAGATATTTCTCTTCGTTATTATGAAATGTTGGATAATCATGAAACATTTTTTCAGAGCTACATGATTTTTAATATAAAAAAAGCCCGCAGAGTCAACTGTAGGCCTCCCTGGCATAATCTAATCCTGTATTTTCGCTAAGCCGCAATAGATTTTTATAAATCATATCATGTCAGGACTTGCATAGCGGCTAACGCCAAAAAACCGCTGGCAAGCAGATACCACTGCTGGTACAGACTTGAATAAAGTGTAATGAATTGACACTACATCCTTAATTAGTCAACGAGGCATTGTCATTCTGACAATGCCTCGCTTGTATCCAAGTTATTCAGTATTATTTGTTATCTGATCAGAAGGTTATACATCAACTGTGCCATCTCCGCGCGGGTAGCCGTACTTGTCGGAGCCAGCATTCCACCTGAACCTCTGATTAAACCGGTTTCGACTAATATAGTCATGGCTTCTTCCGCCCAGGATGCAATCTCCGAGGCATCAGAGAAGTCAAGCAGAGTTTTCCCGGAATCACCCTGAGGCAACTGTCTGATAACCTTGAGGGTATTATACAGCATTGTGAACATTTCCTGCCTTGTGATTTCCTTCCCCGGCGCGAACATGTTATTGCCTACCCCTGAAGATATCCCGAGGCGCTTTGCTGCTGCAAGGTAGCCGGTATAGTAGGTATCGCCGGCATCGGAAAAGTTGTCTGCCGGGTTAGTATCAGGATCAATGCCATATGTCCTCATCATCATAACCAGGCATTCAGCACGTGTCAGCTTTGATGCGGGGCTGAAATTGCCATTGCCCGTGCCTTGTGTTATGCCCCTTGCGGCGATGAAAGATACTGCTTTGTAATACCAGGCATCCTCAGGCACGTCATTGAAGCTTGCTTTATTATATACTACAGCAAAATCGCTGAAGTGGGTTGTGTAGAAGGTAACCATTCCGGTTTCAGGATCATAGCGTCCGTTGTGTATGGTAACAACATTGCCGGCTCCATCGATGTACCATACAACGATGCCCTCCGGATTCGCTAGCTCCTCATCAGCCGGTGTGTAAGGTATGGAGACCATCACAGGTGCATTGGGATTGCTCCACTGGGTCTGCTTGCCATCAATCAATAAGTTAAGCTGAATCAGTGGCCTGTCACCGACTTTATCCCTGACTTCCTCCGGCAAACTGGATTTATCTCCCTGACCGATATTGATTTGTGCTTTATCCCCAGCTGTTTCTGCTATACCTTCCAACATATTGGATGTAATCGTAATGCTCCCCACTTCGGTATTAAGAGTTAGTGTACCCTGAATATCCGTTCTCGATAGATCCTGCACAGGGATGTCTACCGAGTAGGTCCCAACGTCAGGTATTGGAGGTATCTCAATTATCACATTATCCTGAGGTCTCCCATACCATGGTTCCTCTTCAATGACGATGGTTCCGATATCTCCATTAATACTAACCTGGAGCGTCTCTTCAGTACCGGTTCCTGATATAATATTTGCCTGGTAAGTCGGAGTTGAGGGAGTGTCTGGACCGCCACCTTCACTTTCCTCTATATATGTCCATGTGGCAATAACAGTTACATTCTTCGCAGGCATGATAAATGTTGTTGCTGCACTTTTGGCATCTGCAAAGGTCACACCATCCGGAGAAGTCCATCCGCTGAAGTTGTAATTTACACGGTCGCCAGCATTTATTGTTATTATCTCACCTTCTGCGTAGCTGCCAGCACCACTTGCAGCTGCATGACTGTCGTTTACTGTTACTGTAAAGGTGGGCTTTGGTGGCGCTTCAGGTGCAGCCTTCACCTGGACCCATTCTCCGGCACCTACTCCATTTACCGCACTCACAAAGAAGGTGTATTCTACTCCGTTGGTTAAGCCGGTAAAGGTGTAGGAAGT
>DUMO01000081.1 GCA_012839865.1 Clostridiaceae bacterium | reverse complement strand
TTATGGTTGTATTTATGGTTTTGACTATGAATGATTCAAAAACTTACACATGGTAAAGTTTCGTACCGAAACCCGGCTTTCATCTCCCCATTCAAATGCGGAGGATTCCCGCCGGATTTCCTAAAGAGGGGACATGCTCCCCTCTCAGGCAAAACCGGTTATTAACTAAAATTTGAGCCTTTATTGGAATCATCCAAAGATGAAAGTGATTACTCTCTCAAATCCGCATCCAGTTGCTCTTTCAACTGTTTTAAAATGTTGCCCATGACCTTGTTAACCTCATCATCGGTAAGGGTCCTGTTGTCAGCCCTGAAAGTTATGCGGTACGCAATGCTCTTTTTGCCTTCAGGAATTTGTTTTCCTTTGTAAACATCAAAGAGAGCCGCACTCTCAAGTATATTTCCGGATTCCTTCTTAATAATCCCGTCAATTTGCCGCACTGTCACTTCATCCCGGACTATCATGGCAATGTCTCTTGATACTGCAGGATATTTGGGAAGAGGTTTGTATTGGGAAACCATATTTGAGAACTCAACCAGTGGTTCCACCTCAATCATGCCTATATACACTCTTTCAGGCGCATTGAAGTTCTCAGAAACTTCAGGATGAATCTCACCTATGATCCCCACATTCCTGCCGCCTATAACCAGATTTGCGGTCCTGCCGGGGTGATATTCAGACCTGTTTGCTTCAGGCTCAAAATCATACTGCTTTATGCCAAGGACCTCCATAAGCTCTTCCACTATGCCCTTTATGTCAAAGAAGTCATAATTGCCGTACATTCCGATTGTCAGTACTTCTTTTTCAACGGGTAACTCATTCACAGGAATGCTGACAGGAAGATAAACATACGAAAGCTCATAAAAGGCCGCCTCTTCAATCCTTCTGTTGTAGTTCCTGCTGATTACCTCCAGCATGTCAGGCAGGGTAGTGGTCCTCATTATGCTGAAATCCTCACCGAGAGGGTTTGATATTGTTACCGTCTTTCTTAATACACTGTTTTCAGGCAGTCTGATTTTATCCAGAACCTTTGGGCTTGTAAAACTGAAAGTGAAGGTTTCCGACAAACCACAGGCAATCATTGTGTTTTTAATAAAGTCTTCGATCTTCTGCTTGTAGGACTTCCCACCCATGGTGGAAGATTTGCCTGACATCAACGTTGCCTCGATGTTGTTATAATCATAAAACCTTGCAACTTCTTCAGCCAAATCCGCTTCCTGCTCTATATCAATCCTGAAGGAAGGAACTTTAACCTTTGTGTTGCCATCTACCGGCTCAATACCAACAGACTTCAGTATTCCAATCATTTCCTCCGCGCTTATGTCAGTGCCAAGAAGCGCGTTTATTCTTTCAGGCCGGAATTCAATAAGCCTTTCCTCAGGAATTTTTACCGAACAATCAACAACACCTTTGCATACTGTTCCAGCTCCCAGTTCCTCAACAAGCTGGGCTGCCCTGTTGATGGCTGTCAAAGAGTTTCTCATGTCAAGCCCCTTTTCGAAACGTCCTGAAGCTTCGGTCCTCATTCCTAACTTCTTTGCAGCAAGCCTGACTGCAGTGCCGTTGAAGTTGGCAGACTCAAACAAAATTGTTTTTGTGTTTGAGTTTATCTCAGAATTTGCGCCCCCCATTACTCCAGCAACGCCAACGGGACCCTCATTGTCGGCAATAACCAGCATGGAGGAATCCAGCAATCTTTGTGTTCCATCAAGGGTGCAAATTTCCTCTCCGTCTTCTGCCCTTCTTACTATAATCGTATTTCCTCTTATATAATCAAGGTCGTAGGCATGCATTGGCTGACCATATTCCAGCATGACATAATTTGTAATATCAACAATATTGTTTATGGGACGAATTCCGGCTTTTCTGAGCCTGCTTCTCATCCATTGGGGAGACGGTTCAATTTTTACATTTTTTATTACCCTTGCGCAAAACCTCGGGCAAAGATCAAAATCTTCAATCTTTACATCTATATGGCTTGCTGCAAAATCCTCATCCTTTTCCTGAACAGTTATCTTCTGCTCCTTATACCCGGTCCTGAAAGTGGCGGCGGATTCCCTGGCAATACCCGCCATGCTTAGGCAGTCCGGCCTGTTGGATGTTATTTCAAACTCCACTATATAATCGTCCAGATCAAGAACTTTTCTGATGTCTTCACCTGGAACAAGGTTCTCCATTTTTAAAATAAAAATGCCGCCCTCATCCGCTTCCGGGAAGTCGTATTTTGTAAATCCAAGTTCACTTATCGAACACATCATTCCATCCGATTCAACACCCCGGAAATTTGTCTTTTTTATTTCAATTCCTCCGGGAAGCTTTGCCCCCACCAAAGCCACGGGAATATAATCCCCGGCCTTGATATTTGTTGCTCCGGTAACAACCTGGACAATTCCATTACCTGTATCTACACGAGAAACCTGCAATTTGTCTGCATTTGGGTGCTTTTCTACAGAAATGATCCTGCCAACCACCACCCCTGAAATTTCTTCCCCGGGATTTTCTATGGCTTCAACCTTTGAACCTGATAATGTCATTAAATCTGCATATTTTTTTGCGTCAACATTTATATCAACATAGTCCCTCAACCAATTAAGAGGTACTTTCATATTAAAACTCTCCTTTCAATACCGGTACCGCCCGGATTAATGTTTATATTTAAAACATAATGTTATTTTTTGCCCGAATTTTTTTATTTGAACTGCCTCAGGAACCTGATGTCATTTTCATACAGCAGCCTCATGTCATCAATGTTGAATCTTCCCATGGCAGTACGTTCCACCCCTATTCCAAAGGCAAAGCCGCTGTATACTTCAGGATCTATTCCGCTCATCCTGAAAACATTAGGATGCACCATACCGGCTCCAAGTATTTCAATCCAGCCTTCTCCCTTGCACACCCTGCATCCTGAACCACCACAGGTCCAGCAGGTGACGTCAACTTCCGCACTGGGCTCCGTAAACGGAAAATGGTGCGGCCTTAACCTGATTTCAGTATTCTTTCCGAACAAGGCCTTTGCAAATTCCTTTAAAGTGCCTATAAGATCCCCCATGGTGATACCTTTGTCCACAACCAGTCCTTCAACCTGATGGAATATGGGAGAATGGGTTGCATCCACTTCATCCGAACGATAAACCCTGCCAGGGCATATAATCCTGATAGGTGGTTTCTGTTTTTCCATAACCCTTACCTGGACAGGTGAGGTTTGGGTACGTAAAAGGATATTATCGGTAATGTAAAATGTATCCTGCACGTCCCTTGCCGGATGGTTCGGGGGAGTGTTCAGCGCTTCGAAGTTGTACCAGTCAAGCTCAACTTCAGGACCCTCCGCTATCGTATATCCCATACCTATAAAAACATCCTTTATTTCATCCATGACAATGCTTAAGGGATGCTTTGTCCCAAGACTCTTTCTTTTCCCGGGCATGGTTATGTCTATTGCTTCCCTTGCAATTCTTTGTCTTTGCTCCTCTTTGGCAAGCTCTTTACTTCTTTCCTCTATGCTCTCTTCAATGAAAAAGCGTACTTCATTGGCAAGCTTGCCAATAACCGGTCTTTCTTCATTGGACAGCTTGCCCATGCCTCTTAATACATCTGTAAGCTCGCCTTTCTTGCCAAGGTACTTGACACGGAACTTCTCCAGATCAGATATGGATTTTATAGTCTTTAATTCATCTGATGCCACTTTTTTTATATTCTCCAACTGCTGTTTCAAGAAAATACCTCCTTAATAAATCGATGATTCATTTATTTCTCATGCATAAATGATGCAGAACATAGCTTTTGCTATGGTTTTATGCTTAATATAAAGCTGTGCTTGCCTAAACAGGATGGTTTTTCTCTATAATAAATATCATGCGGTTTATCCTTAATAAAAAAGCCTTCGTCCCCGAAAATGGGGCGAAAGCTTATAATCAACCGCGGTACCACCCAAATTTATGGCCATGGTCTGTCAATTCAGGGAAATAAAATAAAACCCCTGCCACCTTAAGCCATACACTCATCTTAATAACGGCTTTCACCGGCAATCCCCTACTTTATTGTTCAGGGCGCTGCTCCGGAGTGAACTTCGGCAAATTACCATCTTGAAGATACTTTCAGCCTCTGGTATCTTCTCTCTTTCTGCAGGACAAAGTGCCTACTCTCTCCTTCTTTGCATTTTTACATATAGCATGGTTAATCTTTCAGTGAATTATAACACAAATAATTTGCAAATACAAACTTTTTCTCAATAATTTTGTTTGCCACCCATGGACTGACTTTACCGTTCGGGGACCAGGGGGACGGTTCTTCCGGCCCCCCGTTTTTTTCACGCATTTTTGCATTCAGCGAACCGCTGGTTTTCTCAAAATAAGAGCCTTGTTCTTAGAAAAGCTCGGGCGCATCGAGCCCCGCTCGCCTTTGGCTGGATTTGCTTCGCAAATAGCCCTGTTCTGCATACATTTCATTACTATCAGTTTTATCATTCTTGCACAGATGCTGTACTGTAGTATCAGTGCTGATTATTCATATATTAATACTCCTGAATAGAAACGAACAGTGCCCGCCATATTCACAAACATAATAAAATAATCATATGATGTAGAGAATCATATGCAGGAGGAATCATGCCATGTATTTGCAGAATACATCTTCCCTGAATTGTTGTCCCGGCTTGGACAACTATGGCAATCATATATACCAAATAACACAAATCATGCCTGTATTTTTGGGTGGAAAGCCCGGAACCGAACGGGTTGTATTGTTCACATCCCAAAACGGCATCTCATCCAAAGCTGAGTTGCAAAGATTTAATGAAGAAAAAAAAGCATGGCTTACCGAATACATAAAAATAATCAGGGGAGTCCCCCGGTTGGAGTTGTTGTCAGGGTATTGGGAACTTATGAAAAAATACGTTGTGATATTATATTACAAATTGGGTAGGGACAGGTTCCTTGATTATTATGTGATTGGTGAAAGTGAAGGAATAGTATGTGAACTTGCCGAACGTATCCAGATATATATGGGGGATGTGTGGTTTGAAGGGGGTAAATTAATAGAGGCAGAGGGCAACAGATACAGGGTCTGGACCCGAAAAAACAGCAGGTTCGTGCTTGCACCCTATGAGCTGTGCATAATTCCAAACTCCTATGTGATAGAATATGCAATATCGGAAGATGAAAAAGTCAGGTTGGCTAATAAGGATTTTGATGTTAAAGCGGGAGATATTGTTCAGGTTATAAGAATTGACAGCAATCCTGTTTTGGAAAAAATAATATTTTATTTTACTCCGGGCATAAAATATATCCCTCATAAATCCGCGTTTAAAATTTTGAACAAAGGCAAGTTCAAATTTACTATCATACCGGGAGGTTATAACTGGCGCAACGCAGTTATTGTGACAGTGAATGCAGGCTGATCCTATGGCCGGGCCAGCTTATCTTATAAAATTTTTCCTGGCAACTTCAAAAATCATTAACGCTGCTGCAACCGAAGCATTTAATGATTCCGCCTTCCCAGGCATGGGGATTTTTAATAAAATGTCAGCCTTTGCCTCAGCTTCCTGACCGATGCCATTGGCTTCGTTTCCAATAATAATAGCCGTATTGGAAGGAAAATCAATCTCAAAGAGGTTGTGTGTTCCCTTAAGATGTGATGCATATATGGTGAATCCTTTTTGCTTCAAATAATCTATTGTCATGGTAATATTATCCGAATTGCAGACCGGTACATGAAAAACAGATCCCATGGTTGAACGAAGAACCTTTGGATTATACAGGTCAACACATCCCGGACCCAGAATTATTCCGCTAACACCTCCTGCATCTGCTGTCCTGATTATGGTTCCCAGATTCCCCGGGTCCTGCAGGGCGTCAAGTATTAATATTGTATTGCTGCCGGCATGAAGCATATCTTCCGGTTTGGTTGCCCGTTTTTCCACCATGGCAATAATACCCTGGGGGCTTTCGGTATCGGCAATTTCATTGAACAACCTGTCGGGAATCAAGCTTATTGAATATTTATCGTTCCATTGAGAAATCTCAGTGTCATTCTCCCTGTTGTAGCTTTCAGAAACTATAATTTCCTTAATCAATCCATTGCTTTCCTTCCGGGCTTCCTCAACAAGTTTTTCGCCTTCTATGACGAATAAGCCTGCCCTATCCCTGTATTTTTTTTGTTTTAACTGTCTTAACTCCTTGATTAATGAATTTTGTGGACTGGAAATATACTTCATCCGCTACCTCCTGAATCGAAAGCTTGCGCCTTGCTGCGCTTCATAAAAAGGTTTAGCCCATCTTTTATCCCGGCGACTGCAGCCATGGGCTTTTGGTCAGGTTTTGACTTAAGTCATGGACTTTTTTGGCCAAGCTATTATAAGACTTTTTCAACAGGATGTTGGACAGGGCTTTGGATATTTTATGAAAAGCCCATTAAAATAAGCATGGCAAAGGGACTCCTCTGAAGAGTCCCCCCTGTTAATTACGTATAAGTTAAGCATTTTTCACTTTTTCAACAAGGTTTGAAAAAGCTTCCCGATCATTAACCGCCATATCTGCTAAAACTTTTCTGTTAAGAACAATACCGGATTTTTTAAGTGCATTCATGAACTTGCTGTAGGACATTCCATTCATTCTGGCTGCCGCATTTATTCTCGAAATCCAAAGCTTTCTGAAATTTCTCTTATTGGCTCTTCTGTCTCTATATGCGTAAACAAGAGATTTCATTACAGCTTGTTTAGCCATTTTATATAGTTTGCTTTTTGCTCCAAAATATCCTTTTGCAAGCTTCAATACTTTTTTACGTCTTTTACGGGTTGTAACCGCACCTTTAACTCTTGCCATTTGTAGCCCTCCTCTTCTACTTGTATGGGATCAATACTTTTACTGTAGCTTCATTTGCAGTAGAAGCATATTTGGTTCTTCTATGCTGTTTCTTTGTTTTTCTTGCTTTTGAAACAAGCCTGTGGCTTCTAAAAGCATGCCCCATTTTTATTTTTCCTGAGGCGGTCACTTTGAATCTTTTCTTTGATGCACTGTGTGTTTTGACCTTTGGCATATAATCTCCTCCTATTTAGTGGAGCGTTCCATTGATTAAAATCTCTAAAATCCAACAACAGGGAATTACAGAGGTTCATATTGAAACGCTTTATTGGCTTTAGTTGTAAAACAAAAATATGGTATTCCGCTTTAAAGCAAGCACGAGAGTAATTATCCTGAAAACCCTTATTTGGGACCTAGTATCATAGTCATGTTCTTACCCTCAATCATTGGCTTTTTTTCTATGGTTGCAACTTCTTCAACTGTTTTGGCAAATTTCAGGAGGATTTGTTCTCCAAGGGATGTATATTGCATTTCCCGCCCTCTGAACCTAATGCTTACCTTTACTTTATCTCCATCCTCAAGGAATTTCTGAGCATTCTTGACTTTAAAATTAAAATCATGATCCTCAATGTTTGGTGTAATTTTTACTTCTTTTACCTTAAAGGTTTTTTGCTTTTTCTTTGCTTCTTTTTCCTTTTTGGACAGTTCAAACATGTATTTCCCATAGTCCATGATTTTACAAACGGGCGGTTTGGCATTCGGGGCAATCTTGACAAGGTCAAGATTTTTGGAATATGCAATCTTCTGAGCTTCCTTGGCTGACATTATACCCAACATTGAACCGTCGGCATCCACCAGCCTTACTTCCTTATCCCTTATGTCCTCATTTACAAACAATTGATTTGTAGTTTTAATAACAGAACACCTCCATATTATATTTAAATTTTTATTTTTAACCAAAACCGGTATAAATAAAAAAGTGGATACAAAGAATATCCACTCACAACCATAGTATAAAGCATAAGCTTACTTTCACTATTAACCTTGCCGGACTTTACCTCAAGGTGAGAAGCGGATAACTTCTTCTTTGTTTTAACATTACTTATTTTCGCAGGTTATATATTAACAGATAACAGGCTTTTTTGTCAAGCAAACTTTTAAAATTTCCAATATTAAATTAAGTTTTGACTGCTGTTCAGGCGTGTTATCCCAGCCTGGTATTTACAACCTTTATAAATCAATCTGGATATCATCAAACACAACCGGCACAAGTTCCTTGAATTTTTCCAGCAGCGGAATTGCAATCTCTCTCATCTGCGGGTGAGAAGCTTTTGAAGTTCTCAATTTGAAAAAGTGCCTCCACTCCCTTAAATTCATTGTCATGACAATTTCAGTTTTAAGGGAGTTTGGAAGAACACTGCGGGCTTCTTCAGGTTTTGCCCCCAGCTCCAAAAGCTCCATGTACTTCTTTTCTATAAACTCCATTGTGTTTTTCCATACTTCATACTTTTTGGCATTCTCTTCATTGTTTTCATCCCAGAAGCAGGGCTTTATATATGTTATCTCATTTGAAAACTTATCCTGGCTGTAATTGCAGTACCTTGTACTCTCCTGGGAATAGGATGCCAGCCTGTGGCGTACTATTTCATGGGACACTCCCCGATCACATATGACCCTGACAGTTATTGAACAGTGCTCTATAACCGACTCATGGCCTCTTTTAATTATTCCCTTTATAAATTTCCTTGCCGATTCATCAGTTATCCTGTCTTCACTTTTATAACATGTCCTTCCAGCCTTTTCAATGCGTTTTAACATTTCGTTGCCATCAACATCGGATTCAATTATAAAATACGGCTTGATTTCTATCATGTTTTACACAACCTCCCAAAATAGAATTTGAGATGCACATTTTACGGCAGTACTTTAAATGCTTTCACCCAAGCCACAGGCCATATATCTAAAGATACCCATGCTTTGATGATTCGAGGTTTCATAGTAAAACCAGTTCAAGAGGCTAGTTAGCCTTCTTATCAACCTCTTCCTGAATTCTCTTCAAAAACTCATTGATGCCCATGACCCCAAGGTCTCCTTCCTTGCGGGACCTTACCGCCACACTGCCGTTTTCAACTTCCTTGTCACCTATAACCAACATATATGGCACCTTTTCAAGCTGAGCTTCACGGATTTTATAACCTATCTTCTCATTTCTCAAATCAGTTTCCACACGTATACCACTTTGTTCAAGTTGATTTTGCAGAGCCAGGACATACTCATGATGCTTTTCCACCAAAGGCAGTATCTTTACCTGCACCGGTGCAAGCCAGACCGGGAATGCTCCTGCATAATGCTCCGTCAGGATGGCAATGAATCTTTCAATGCTGCCAAACACAACCCTGTGTATCATAACAGGCCTGTGCTTTTCCCCGTCATCACCAACATAGGTTAAATCGAATCTTTCCGGCATCTGAAAATCCAACTGTATCGTACCGCACTGCCAGGTACGCCCAATGCAATCTTCCAGGTGGAAATCAATCTTCGGCCCGTAAAATGCACCGTCGCCTTCATTGATTTTATATTCCATCTTTTTCTGCTCAAGAGCTTCTTTAAGTGCATTTGTAGCCATTTCCCACTGTTCATCGGTTCCCATGGAGTTTTCCGGCCTTGTGGACAGCTCTACATGATATTTAAATCCAAATACACTGTAAAAGCTATCAATTAAATCGATTACTTTTATTATCTCTTCCCTGATTTGAGAAGGGAGCATGAAAGTATGGGCATCATCCTGGGTAAAGCACCTTACTCTCATAAGGCCATGGAGGGCTCCTGACAATTCATGCCTGTGGACAAGTCCCAGCTCCGCCATCCTTTGCGGCAAATCCCTGTATGAATGAAGCCTTCTTTTATAGACCAGCATTCCTCCGGGGCAGTTCATCGGTTTGATAGCATAATTGCCTTCATCTATTTTGGTAAAATACATATTTTCCTTGTAATGGTCCCAATGCCCTGAACGGTGCCACAAATCTTCATTTAGTATAATAGGAGTTTTTATTTCCTGATAACCCGCCTTCTTATGTTCCTGCCTCCAGTAATCTTCCAGAATGTTTCTCAGTACCATTCCTTTTGGAAGGAAGAATGGAAAACCGGGACCTTCTTCCATGATTGTAAACAGATCCAGTTCCCTTCCAAGCTTTCTGTGGTCTCTTTTCTTTGCTTCCTCCAGCCTTCTTATATACTCATCAAGATCACTTTGCCTGGCGAAAGAAGTTCCGTAAATTCTCTGGAGCATTTTATTTTTTTCATCTCCGCGCCAGTATGCCCCTGCAACCTGGGTAAGCTTAAAAGCTTTAATTTTGCCTGTTTCAGGAATATGCGGTCCTGCACATAAATCAACAAATTCTCCCTGCTTGTAAAAGGAAATCTCTGCCCCCTCAGGGAGGTCACGAATCAGCTCTTCCTTATAGGGCTCATTATTCTCTTTCATAAACTTGATTGCTTCATCTCTTGGCAAAGTAAATCTTTCAAGCTTATGGTTTTCCTTTATGATATTCTTCATTTCATTCTCAATTTTCTCAAGGTCTTCAGGGGTAAAGGTCCTGTCAACATCAAAATCATAATAAAACCCGTTTTCTATTGCAGGTCCTATAGCCAGTCTGGCATTGGGGAACAAGCGCTTTACAGCCTGCGCCAGTACATGGGATGTGGTATGGCGGTATGCAAGCCTTCCTCCTTCCTCCTCAAACTTTAAAAGATTAAGGCTGCAATCCTTTTCAAGCTTAAAACTCAAATCTTTGACCTCTCCGTCAATTTCCGCCGCCAAAGCATTTTTGGCAAGACCCTTGCTTATGCTTTCGGCAACTTCCATAACTGTAATGCCCTTATTATATTCCATTATACTTCCGTCTTTGAGAGTTATTTTTATCATTTTATCAACCTCCTGTAATTGCTTTTCTCCATTTTTATAAATTTATATCCTGCCACAAAACTAAAAAACCCCATCCCTGCACATACAGCAGGGACGGGGGTTATTCCGTGGTTCCACCCTAATTTTAAACTCATTATGACTATAACGTAAGTCAACGTTCCCGCTCCGAGGTGGTCTTCAACGGTTTTACCTGAAAGTGCTTCCAGCCGCGGCAGCTTTCTCTCTTTAGGGTATTATCCGCCTACTCTTCTCTTCACAGCAGGATGATTTATTTTTATTATTATATTCATTTATTTTATCCTTTGTCAAGTGAAAATATTCGTTTTTGACAAAAGCAGTCCGGGACCGGAAAAACATTCTCACGACCATTGTAAAGGAATAAATCCCTTGACCGAAGTCATAGATTGCCATAAACTTGAATATAGTTGATGGCTTATGCTGGAAAGTACTAAAACATCCATTGGTAAAAGTTGAGATGTTTGAAGGCAATCTCACCTGACTTTGCAACCCGCTCCTACAATTGGCTGACTTGGTGCAAGCTTAAAGTTTGAAACCGGTCTCACCTGCTTTTGCATGCTGCCACAGTAGGTTGGCTTGGAAAAGGTAAGAGATTTGAACCTATAAATATTAAGATTTGCAAGGAGAGATGCAAATGGATAAAATTGAAGAATTAAAAGCCGAATATACAAAAAACCTGCCTGAAAATGCTGTTGTCCCTTCCACAATGTATGCTTCCTATGAGTCCAAAGAAAAAGCCCTTGAGGGTATCAGGGCTTCCTCGGAGTATTTCCGCTGCTTAAACGGCATATGGGATTTTTCATATTACCCAAATCCATCATTGGTCCCAGAGGGTTTTTCCAATCCGGAATCATCAATTGAGCATTGGGACAAGATTACCGTTCCCGGGAACTGGCAAATGCAGGGATATGACAAACCCCAATATACAAACATACGGTTTCCCTATCCAAGTGATCCTCCCCATGTCCCGGATGACAACCCTGTAGGTATTTACAGAAGGGAATTTTATATTCCCGAAAGTTGGTGCAACCGGAAAGTATTCATTTCCTTTGGCGGAGTCAACAATGCCTTTTATTTGTTTGTCAACGGGGAAAAAGTCGGCTACGGACAAACTTCCCACAACAGGTTTGATTTTGACATAACCGGCTACATAAGAGAAGGCAGGAATGTTTTGATTTTAAAGGTGTTTAAATGGAGTTCCACCAGTTACCTTGAGGACCAGGATTTCTGGCGGCTGAGCGGCATTTTCCGGGAAGTATGCCTATATTCCAAACCTGAAACCTATGTCCGGGATGTTTTTGTCAGAACCAGTCTTGACAAAGACTATAAAAATGCAATCCTTGAAATTGAGACATGCATCAGCGGCAATTCCGGAAACCATTTTACCGTGATAGAATTATATGACCCCGAAAATAAACTTGTCTTCAAGGACTCCATGAAAGGATGCCATTTTTCCGGGGAAGTAACCAATCCCCTTAAATGGACTGCTGAAACCCCTTATCTTTATAAACTGCTGCTGGCATTGATGGATGAAAACAATGAAGTACTTGAATACCAGAGCATTAATATCGGTTTCAGAAGCATTGAGATTAAAAACCAGCAGCTGCTTATAAACGGCGTCCCTGTAAAACTTAAAGGTGTTAACAGGCACGATACCCACACAGACCTTGGGCATGTATCCAATTACAACTCTCTCCTTCGGGATGTTATCCTGATGAAAAGAAACAACATCAATACGGTTCGCACCTCCCATTACCCCAATGATCCTTTATGGTACGACCTGTGCGACCGGTATGGCCTGTATGTAATAGACGAATGCGATATCGAAGCCCATGGCTTTGGTTATGAGGACCCTGAATACGACCTTTCCGGCAAGCCGGAATGGGAAGAATGCTTTGTGGACAGGATGAAAAGAATGGTTGAAAGAGACAAGAACCACCCCTCCATTATCATGTGGTCCCTTGGAAACGAAACCCGTTACGGTGAAAACCATAAAGCAATGATAAAATGGGTAAAAAACAGGGACAATACAAGGCCCGTGCACTTTGAGCGAAATCAATCAGATAGTCTGGTAGATGTGTTCAGTGAAATGTATCCTACAATTGAACATGTTTTAGAGCAGGCAAAAATGGACAACCCACAGCCTTACTTCATGTGTGAGTATGCCCACGCCATGGGAAACAGCCCGGGAAACCTCAAGGAATACTGGGATTTGATATACAAATATCCACGGTTGATTGGAGGATGCGTATGGGAATGGGTGGACCACGGGCTAAGACAGTTTACGGAGGACGGCCGGGAATGGTTCGCCTACGGAGGGGATTTTGGGGAGGTGATCCACGATGGAAATTTCTGCGTTGATGGGTTATTAACCCCTGACAGGCTGGAGAAACCCGGTCTGGTCGAATACAAAAAGATCCTTGAACCTGCAAAGGTCATTGATTTTGGCATAAATGAAGGAAAATTCAAAATCAGAAACATGCTGGACTTTCAAAACCTGAATTTCTTAAGATGCACCTACACTTTGCTGGAAAACGGAAGACCGGTGGCCCAGGGAATAATAGAAAATCTTGATATGGAGCCCCGGGAAGAAAAAGAATATACCATATCTTTGAATTATATTAGAAATCCGTATATGGAGTATTACCTGAATCTGAGATTCACTCAGAAATATGCAACTTTGTGGGCTGACAGCGGTTTTGTTGTATGCGAATCCCAGCTATTGGTTGCAAAGGCAGAAGCCGTTCCCCAACCCAAATGTACCCGGAAATTCGTCTCTGTGGATAATTTCGATTTTCGCTTTTGCATTAAGGGTGAGGACTTTGTTTTAGAATTTGACAAGTTCAAGGGTGTTGTTGATAAATATTCATTCAATGGAGTATCCCTTCTTGAAGAACCGATAATTGAGAATTTCTATAGAGCCCCAACCGATAATGACGGTTGCAGACCCGGCCGTCAGAATGACCGGTGGAGGCAGGAGGGACTGGACAGGCTTAAAAAGCGGGTTAAAAGTTTCAAAGTCCTGTACATAACGGACAGCGAAGTCAAAATATCTGTGGAAGGATGTTTTGCCGCCGATGCATTAAAGCCCGTATTTGATACTACTGTCACTTATACCGTCAATGCCTCAGGTGAGATTGAAATAGAAACCGAGTTTATTCCTTTAAGAAAAATTGATTTTATTCCAAGACTGGGTATGAAATTTGCCATGAACGGTAAATTTGAATATATTACCTGGTACGGAAGAGGGCCTTTGCAAAACTACGAGGACATGAAGGAAAGCGCTTTGGTTGGTTTGTACAGCACAACAGTAACGGAAGATTATGTTGATTACATATACCCCCAGGAATACGGGAACAGGTGCGATGTCCGCTGGGTCCAGATAACCAATCCAACCGATATTGGCATTAAAATTACAGGTTTGCCCATGTTTAGTTTCAGCGCACATCCCTTCAGCCTGGAAAACCTTGTTAATGCAAGACACACCACCGAGCTTGTAAAAAGCGGTAAAACACATGTGTATGTGGACTACAGGCAGTGCGGTCTGGGAAGTAACAGCTGCGGACCCCTTCCTTTGGAAGAATACCGCCTCTATCCGGTTAATACGAAGTATTCCTTCAGGATAACTCCGATTATAAATTGGGGAAGGTAAAAAATGTGAGCAGAAAATGAAATGTGCGCAGAAATGAAATGTGTGCAGCGCACATTTCATTTGCACTGAGTTTTCCGAATCTAAATTGATATCAACATTTCTGCATTATAGGAATTACTTTCTTCATTTTTGGTTATCTTATAGAATGAAGGAGGTATTGTGATGCGTTTTGGAAGGTATGAAAAATACAGAAAACAACGGTTTACCAGAATACAAAGATTTGTTTTATTTTATCTTGTGTTACCCATGTTTTCCTTTATAACAGGTTATATTATAACACTGCTGTTCATACTTCCAAAAGTGTTGAATCGGTAGTGTTTTATCACAACTCACATATTGACGTAATAGCAGAAGCACCGCTATTGAAATGACGAGCTTCTCAGGATACACTAAATAACTTCCACATTGTACATTCTTGCTTGCTCCATGATTTCCTCAGGCAATTCTTTTTCACACACCCAGGCATCAACATCCTCAAGGGTACAGTATGTGAAGGCCAGATTCTTGTTAATTTTGCCTGAATCCATTAGAATTATGACTTTTCGTGCCCTTTCGACAACTTTTCTTTTCAATTCGCATTCATACAAATTGGCAACCGTGAATCCGCTGTCTAATGAGAAGCCTGAGGCGGACATAAATGCCAGATCTATATTTATGGTATCTATAAAGGAAACCGCATTCGGTCCCGACATGGACAGTGTGTTCCTGTTCACAAGCCCTCCGACAGTCACAACTGACACAGAAGGCTTCTTTATAAGCTCCAAAGCAATATTCGCGCCGCTGGTGACAATGGAATAAGATTCATTTGGAAGCTCCCCTGCAAGGCACATTATTGTGCTGCCTGCATCAAAATACATTGACCTTCCGACTTCAACCAATGAGACAGCCTTTCTGGCTATTTTAAGCTTTGCTTCCACATTTTCCAAAGCCCGTCTTGAATATTCATCCTCTTCTCCCGGTTGTTCCAAAATCCTTTTTGTACTGACTGCACCGCCGTATGTACGTACCAGATATCCGGATTTTTCAAGACTTATCAGATCTCTTCTGAGGGTCATTGTGGAGACATCGGGAAACATCTCCGCAAGTTTCTGCAACTGCACTTCGCCTTTTTGTTCAAGTACCTTTAAAATCTGCTCTTGCCTGTTAGTATTCAAAAAACCACTCTCCATGTTTTTAATAAAATACGAATTCAAAAAAAAATCAGCGCAGTTTTTTCCGCAGTATATATTATAAGTCATTTCACAAAATTTTGTAACTTTTTTGTTTCCCTTTCGGGAAAGAGTGAAAAAAATCCTTCACAGCTGTAAATAAATTATTCAAGATTTTCTTCACTCTCTTGCCTGAAGAGGCTCCAGCGATTTGAAAAATGTCTACATAGAAAGGAAGTCTATACACCAAATCTATTTCTTCTCAACTGTTCATTGGCAGTAAAATTTGCAACAGGTTTATGCCCTTTCAGAGGTAATATCTTTTCATGAATTGCGTCTATTATCCATTCAGGCTGCGGGAAGAAGAAATTCTCCAATTCATGAGCCGGTGTGATCCAGTTTCGTGCTCCGACTACTACAGGCGGAGCATCAAGATAATCAGAGGCAAGCTCACTAATAGTCTGAGCCATGTCTTTAAGATGTGAACCGCGCTCGCATGCATCGCTTACAAGCACTATCCTTCCGGTTTTCTTTACGGATTCGATAACCGGTTCATAATTAAATGGTACTAAAGAGCGTGCATCTATTATTTCCGCAGACAAACCGTATTTTTCCTCAAGCATTCCGGCCGCATCCAACGCACGGTATAACACGGCTCCAACCGTAAGAATAGTTATATCCGAACCTTGCTTTTTAATATCAGGTTCTCCAATAGGTACTTCATAATAGCCTTCTGGCACCCCGTCCGGATTGAACATTTCACCTATGTCATATATTCTCTGGCTTTCGAAGAATAAAACAGGGTCCGTCCCCATCAACGCACTGTTCATAAGGCCTTTGGCATCATATGGAGTAGCCGGGAATACAACTTTAAGCCCAGGAATGTGAGCTGCAAGAGAAGTCCAATCCTGTGAGTGCTGCGCACCGTATTTGGAGCCTATAGATATTCTTACCACTACAGGCATCTTAAGCAGCCCTGCACTCATGGCCTGCCACTTTGAAAGCTGGTTGAATATCTCGTCTCCTGCCCGGCCCATAAAATCACAATACATAAGTTCAACAACAGCTCTGCCTCCGCACATACCATAACCTACGGCTGAACCTACTATAGCTCCTTCGGAAATCGGAGAGTTGAACAATCTATGATAAGGCAGTGATTCCGTCAATCCTCTGTAAACTGCAAAGGCTCCTCCCCAATCGCGATTTTCCTCGCCATATGCTATTAATGTAGGATCTTTATAAAATTTATCCAGTATTGCTTCAAAAATGCCGTCCCTTAATTGGTATACCCTGATCCGTGGAGAAACTGAGTCATCGGTAGCCAGTTTGCATATCTTTGTAACGAGATTCCTTGCATAATCCAGAACACCTTCAAACTCGCTGTCATCAGCAACTTTAGCCTTTACAAGTTCCTCTCTGAATTTAAAAAGAGGATCCTGGCTCATCCACGCATCAACTTCTTCCCTGGTGCGGTAACTGGAAGCATCGGAAGGTGAATGACCAGAAAATCTATATGTAATTGTATCCAGCAAAACAGGTCCCTTTTTCTCCGAAAGTATTTTTTTCTTCCTTCCGATAGCATCTATTACTGCAAGAG
>DUMO01000080.1 GCA_012839865.1 Clostridiaceae bacterium | reverse complement strand
CTTCAGTGGAAATTCCGACAGTAAAACTGGAAGGTACGTCAACGCGGATATTCTGACGGCTTAGAGCACTCTTTAATGCTACTTCAATGGACATCGGAGTAAGGTCCATGTAGCGGTAGTCCTGTATAACAGGCCATACAAAAGCAGCTCCGCCATGAATGCATTTTGCCGAACGGTATTCGCCTTCAGCGTTTTTGCCGATTTTCCCGTATACTACGAGAATTTTATCCGACGGACACTTTTTGTATCTGGAAAACAGTGCCACAACCGTACCAAAAATAATGATAACAATTGCTGTAACCAGAAAAACTCCATACCCCATAAAATTACCACCCTTCTTTATTTGTTTTTTCTACTACAAGGACATTATTGTCCATGATGTCAATAACCTTTACCAGTGTCCCTGTTGGCAGCTCTTCGTCCAGTGTAACTGCATCCATTTCCCTGTAGGAACCCTGGAATGTAATGTGTATTTTGCCGTAACCTTTTCCCTCTTTGGGAATCGGTATATATACTTTGCCCGTCTGTCCGACAGCATTCTGTATTTTCACATATCCGCTTTCAGACAAACGCATCATGAAATAAAACAAAAAGGCCACCACAAACATTATCGCTACGCCGGCAATTACCGCAACCAGTACTGTAACAAAAGGACCTGCACCGGCTCTGGACATGGTTATTCCCGTCCAGCCGAAAACCGTGAAAAAGGCTATAAAATTTCTTACGGTAAAAAATTGGAATGTCGATGCCACACTATCATTATCGTCAGGAATATCCACGTCATCAATATCATCAACACCATCAACATCATCAATATCAACCGAATCAAACCCGTCAGTGTCAGCATCCGAATCCCCCATGCCTATAAAGGTCAAAATCAGCTGTATTACAAACACCGTTGAAAAAGGTATGGCAAAATACCAAAATATCTTCTCCAGCAAAGGTACTTCGTTCCACCAACCGCCCATAAATTCACCCCTTGTAATCCATGTGCTTATAATACATTATAGCAGATAATGCTGCTCTTTAAATTGGTTGTGTCCAAAATGTCGCCATGGACAGCTGTATTATACAAAAAAAATTTATATTATCAACCGGAAAGTTTGCGCATTGCAAAAACATAAAGGGAAATTGATATAAAGGAAATAATACTATCGCCTTCGAAAAGTTATCATAGAAAAAATAGAACTTCACATACAATATAATTGCTCTGACATGCTATATTGTATGTGAAGTTCAACTTAAGCAGTTTGATGATGTCTTACTGGATTGCCTCCCAAGGAACTATTCTTCAGTAATTACTTCCGGTTCGGCAACTACTTCCGCAGTACCTGCTTCCGCTTTAGGTTCATTTATTTTTATTATGATTTCTTCCGGATCCGTATAAAGCTCCACATTATCAGGAAGCTTTATCTGTCCGGCAGAAATTGTATCACCGGCCTCACATTCCTGGACATCAACTTCCACCCATTCAGGGGTATCCTGAGGCAGGCACTCAATCTCTATAACATCCAGCATCAGGTTTATAATGTTGCCTGCAGATTCCAGCTTTTCTCTTCCAACAATTCTGACAGGTACTTCCGCCCTTCTTTTTTCGGTTAACGATACCTGTTGAAAATCAATATGTTTATAATCATTTTTTAATACATCATACTGTACATCTTTTATTACGACCGGGAATGGGGTGCCACTACCCAAATCAATGCTGAAGACCGCATTTTTCCCAAACCTGCTCACACCTTCCCTGAAATCTGATACTTTAATTTTTACAGGAATGGAGTCAATGTTCTTGCCATAAACAACAGAAGGTATGTAACCCTCCCTCCTTAATGAATTAACCTTCCCTACCTTGTCTCTCAACTCAATCTTTAATGTTGCTCCTTTCATTACAGTACCCTCCTTAGTTTAAAGTAATAGCGGACAATTTTGTCCGTATAACTATTATGTAACTGTTTTCTTAAGCAATAGCCCAAGAAGCTGCCGCCTCAAACAAGGTAGCAATAATTTTATGTTATCAACAATCATGAAAATTATACTATTATTCAGGAATATTGTCAAAATTGTCACTGTTTTGCGGCATCAGAGTTGATTAATCAAAAAAGTCAAGGCGGCAGCCGTGAAATTATTCCGTATAAATGAAATGCATAGAGAAAAATATATTCACAGAAATAAAGCTATTGCAAAGAACCAGAAAAAATGCAATAGCTTTACTCCTGTTATATCCATCATGAAGAATCTCAAAATATATTGTGCCTTAGTAGGTTCTTAATATTCATGGAATAATATGGTACATTATATTATGACTGCTATATTATGGAATCTAAAGCATTTTTTTATATTATAAAAGCTCATTATAAAACAGAAAATATTACACGAGGTGATTAATTTGAGAAAATATATTATAATAGCAGTTTTAGTGCTGGTATTGTTTTCAGTTCCGGTCTTTGCCGCATCAACCACTTATACGGTGGTACCGGGAGACAGCATGTGGAAAATTGCTGTTAAGTTTCAAATCGGTCTTAGCGAAATAATTGCCGCAAACCCGCAAATAAAAAATCCAGCGCTTATATATCCGGGGCAAAAATTAACCATACCTACCATTGATGATGTTAAAGCCCTCGAAGCAGAAGTAGTTCGCCTGGTTAATGTTGAAAGATCCAAAAACGGCCTTGGACCCCTTACACATAACTGGGAGCTCTCCAGGGTTGCAAGATACAAATCCCAGGATATGATGAATAAAGGGTATTTCTCACATACATCTCCGACTTATGGTTCTCCGTTCCGAATGATGGAATCCTTTGGAATAAGGTTCTCCGCAGCCGGAGAGAACATCGCAAAAGGTCAGAGAACACCGGCGGAAGTTATGAGAGATTGGATGAACTCACCGGGGCACAGGGCAAATATTTTGAATGGCTCATATCAGCAAATTGGAGTTGGAGTTGCAAAAGATAAATCTGGAAGATACTATTGGACGCAAATGTTTATAAAACCTCTCAAATAAATAATGTAAATACTTTTGCGTCACTTAAACTCACAGGCAACTTTACTGAAAGCACCTGTTCGATGAATTTTTCATAAAATACTCCTTCATGAGCGGGTGCTTTTTTCTACATTTCATCCCTGGAACGAATGGGACGGTTCCAGTGCCATAGTATGTTTTTATAACTTTTATTATCTGAACAGCCGAACAACAAAAGAAATGAGTTTGTAATTTTTCCTGATATACTACCTAATAGGAATATTTTCTAGTATAATTTATAGAGTACAGCTTCACCTGGTGAAAAATATGATCCGGAATGGTAAAATGAAGGTATGTAACAGCCCGGATATTTATCAGAATGTGGAACTTTTCCAATTGCTTTTCGTCCAACAATATTTGGAAAATAAGACTGCTTCACAGTCATCCGGTAAAGTCAGGTTGCTGTTGGTGCCAATGAAGCTGGTTATTCAAACATGAACAACCATGTCCGGTAAATTGGAAATTCCAATTGAGAAACCGGTTTGCCATGACTGGATTGAAGCTTATACTAAGCCAATTTGATCTACTGAAATAAAGAATTCAGCGATTAAACAGCAAGGGAGGGAATTTTGTTGGAAATAATCAAGCTTAAGGGGATTAGCAGACTCTATAAAATAGGACAGGTTAAGGTAACTGCCCTTAATGAAATAGATTTAAGTATTGAAGAGGGTGAATTTGTTACTATAATGGGTCCGTCCGGGTCAGGAAAGTCAACCTTGCTTAATATCATAGGTTGCCTTGACAGACCTAGTGCAGGTACATACGAGCTTTCGCAAAAAAGGGTTGAAAAGCTGAGCGACAGTGCACTTGCTGATATAAGGAACAAATATATCGGCTTTGTTTTTCAGAGATTTCATCTGATGCCTGCCCTTGATGCTTTGGGGAATGTTCAACTGCCTCTGATTTACAGGGGGGTGTTTGGCAGGGAAAGACGCAAAAGAGCAAAGGCTGCTCTTGAAATGGTAGGACTGGCAGACAGAATGCACCATACACCCTCACAGTTGTCAGGTGGTGAACAGCAAAGAGTTGCAATTGCAAGGGCAATTGTTGTGGAACCAACGGTTATCCTGGCTGATGAGCCTACCGGTTCCCTGGACTCGAAATCAGGTTCCAATATTATGTCAATATTCAGAAATCTTAATCGTGAACAGGGAATTACAATTGTTCAGGTAACCCATTCGGAAGAAATGGCACAATACGGAAGCAAAGTGGTCCGTATACTGGACGGACAAATAGAGCGAATTGATAAAGTCGGTTAAATTTTGCAATCTTGGAGGTAGAGGAAATGATAAAGAAATTGTTTATGATTCTGGTAATACTTGTTATAGTACTGGGTGGAGGCCTTTATGCTTACAAGGAACTGGTTCCGCCTCCTGCGGAGAAAACAGAGGGGCCGGTGTATTCCACAAAGCCGGTGGTACGTGGCAATATTTCAGTCGGAGTTGAAGCCACAGGAACCCTGAATCCTTCAAACTCAGGAGGTTTGGTAGTTCCCGGCGATTATCGCACTGCTGCGGATATTCAGATGGTTATTGATGAATACCTTTTCAAGGAAGGCGATGCCGTAAAGCAGGGAGAAGTAGTTGTCAAACTTGCCTCACCTAATTTACATACAAAAATTGAACAAAAGCAGCGGGATCTTGAAGACAAAATAAAGCAGCTGTCCAATTTAACCCGAACCCCTCCGGAAGAAATTGAAAACCTGGACCCTTCAAAGGGCATAACTATTACATCTCCAATAAGCGGAAGAATAACGAACCTTAATGTTTCGCAAGGCAAAGAGGTGGAACTGGGGCAAGCTATAGCAAAGGTTGTGGACGACTCTAAATTCATGGCTACAATCCTTGCATTCAAAGCCGAATTTGACCAGTTGGAAGTCGGTCAGAAAGTAATACTGGATTTCCCGTATTTTAACGATAAATGCGAAGCATATGTAACAGACAAGAATCCCAATAGAATCATGCATAAAAATCCCGGAGAAGAATTTGCAACAGGCTTTGTGTATGCCGTAACGCTAAGCGGTGACAACCCGGGTCTGGTGCAGCCGGGTATGAAAGCTTCCCTTATAATTACAGATGAAAACGGCAACGAAATACGGTTCAAAAATGAAGTCAACGTGACAGGATATGCAGATGAAAGCCTGATTATGAATACATCGGTTAAGGCAATTGTAACCGAGCTTCATGTAAAGGATCTGGATGTTGTGGAAGCAGGAGATCCTATCATTACAATGTCCGGAACCGACATACAGGAACTTTTCCAGCAAAAACTCAATGAAATAAGGCAGATTCGAACAGACTTGTATGATCTTGAAATGAAAAAAGAACAGCTTGAAATAAAAGCGCCCATGGACGGAATAATTGCATCCTTGTACAGACAAATTGGTGAAAGTACAACACCGGGAGATTGGATAGGTTATCTTTATACCGTAACTGACATGCGCATATGGACCCAGGTTGACGATATTGACATACTGAATGTAAAACAGGGGGCCTCTGTTCGAGTTACTGTTGATGCAGTACCCGGCAAAGTTTTTTCAGGCACCGTTGGTAATGTTTCAACCATGGGGCGGGACGTCAACGGAATACCTAAATTCCAGGTTGAAATAATTGTTGCAGGCGGCCCGGAGCTCAGGCCCGGTATGCAAGCCAAAGCTTTCATTGACGCAGGAAGTGCGGAAAATGTTTTGCTGATACCACTGGAAGCAATTTTTGAAGAAGACATGGCGCAAATGGTTGAGGTAATGGATGCGTCAGGAGTGCCAAAGATTGTCAAGGTAGACCTGGGGCTTATGAATGACAGGTATGCAGAGGTAAAAAGCGGCCTTAATGAGGGCGACCTGGTTGTTACCGGCAGCAGTGCCGATTTGCTTCCCAGCCAGCATATCAAGGATACCGGCGGATTACTGCCATCAAACGGCGGTGGTGACGATACACCTGAACCTTCCAATTAAGGAGGCTTCAATAACCGGATTTTTCAGGTGGTTGGCTTTTATGAACCATCCTGAAGCATTAGGCAATTATTCTTTACGTTATGTATGAACAAAGCCATAAGGCAAATACGGACTTAAAGAAAATTATTAAAAAGTGAGGTTTTCAAAATGGCCTTAATAAGAAAATTTCTTACGATATTTGTCAGGGTTTGGTTTACAGCCAAAATGGCCATGCAAGGTATACTTTCCAATCCACTGAGATCAGCCCTCACTATATTAGGCGTCACTATCGGTGTTACATCGGTTGTAAGTCTGATGGGCATTGGAGAAGGAGCAAGGCTGGCTGTTATTGAGCAATTCGAAAGCCTTGGCACCAATGTTATACAAATCCAGTCACACCATGCTTCGGTAGTGTTTGAACCGGAATATGCTGATGAACTGGTGGAAAGGGTCGACGGACTTCTGGTTGCCACACCGATTGTAAATACAAAAGCAACCATGAAATGGCGAAGAGCCATTGGAAGCGTTGAGATACTTGGAGCAAGCAGCGATTTTCCCACTGTAAGAGATCATAAGCTCATAGCAGGACATTTTTTCACATCACTGCATGTAAAGCAACGCTCACCGGTTGCAGTACTGGGGTACAACATTGCCACAGGGCTTTTAAACGGGAGAAATGTTGTTGGCTACACCCTGACACTGAACGGGCAGACATTCAGGATAATCGGTGTACTGGCCCAAAAGGGTAATGGTGTCGCCGATAATATTGACAATAAAATAGTAATACCTTACTCAACAGCCCTCAAGCTTGACGATAAAAGAACAGTCTCTGAAATCTGGGGAAAGGCACCAACCAGCCTGGACGCAGACCTTGCTGTTGTACAGCTTAGCAGAATTATTAAGAAAAAGCTGGGTATAGGTGCAGGTTCATCAGGCAGTCCTTCCGTACCGACAGACCCGGGCATAATTGAAAAGGAAATGCTGCTCAAAGCAGCTGCCGGCGGCTATGTGGTTTACGATTCCGTAATGCCATACCCTGGTTCAGGCAGCAGCAGCGGAAGTTCAAACCTTTCCTTTATTGGGGAGGATATTGTAACAATAACAAACCTCAACCAACTGGTTGAAGAGGCTGACAGCGCCAACAGAGTAATGACGCTTTTGTTGGGCGGTATTGCTGCTGTTTCTCTGCTTGTCGGCGGACTTGGAATAATGAACATCATGATGGTTGCTGTAAATGAAAGAATTGAGGAAATTGGACTCAGACGTGCTGTAGGAGCAAAACAGGGCGACCTTCTGCTGCAGTTCCTGCTGGAAGCCCTTTATGTAAGCATAATAGGCACAATAGCCGGAATTGTTGCCGGCGTCTGGGGACTGGGCATCTTTGAAAATTTGGGATATGAGACCGCAGTAAGCATGCATGCAATAAAAATTGCATCTGCAGTTGCCCTGTCATCGGGTCTTTTGTTTGGTGTCTACCCGGCAATATCAGCTTCATCGGTGCCGCCCATTGAAGCACTGAGAAGACAATAGCAGAACTTGACATGGAGCTGACTTAAAATTTATACCTGCATAATTGGATTTTCACATAAACGGGGATAAAAGGCCCCAAGTTTAAACTAAAAATTGGAGGAATGCAACGTGAAAAAACTTATTTCCATATTGTTAGCAGTCGTTCTGGTAATATCCTTTACAGCAAGTTCATTTGCTGGATTTGGTGATGTACCGGAAACCGCTTCTTATGCGGAGGCACTTAACAGGCTTGCCAGGCTGGGTATAATGGCCGGGGATGAAAACGGAATGTTTCACCCGGAATCCTATTTAACCCGGGAAGGATTCTCAAAGATAATAATTGCCATATCAGGCCTGGAAAGCACAGCTAAAGCAATGACAGGGGCTACCATATATACGGATATCCCCGTGAATCACTGGTCAACGGGTTATATAAACGCTGCAGTTGCCAAAGGATTTATTTCAGGTAGACCTGACGGCTCCTTTGATCCAACCGGCAATGTTACTTTTCTGGAGGTATGCACAGGAATATTGAAAGCCCTTGGATATACCGAAAAGGACCTGACAGGTTCATGGCCTCTCAACTATCTTAGCAAAATGAGTGAACTCGGGATAACAAAGGATATAAATCTCAAGACAAGCGATATTGTTCCCCGTTGGGTCGCAGCCATTATGTTTGACAGGCTGCTTACCACACCTGTGAAGTCTTTAGGCGGTGAAACACAGATATTTGCAATTGCGGCCGGTCTTTATTCCGAATGCATCATACTTGCAGATTCCACAATTATAAGCACGCTGAAAAGCAATCAGGTAGTCACCAATAAAGGAACTTTCAACCTTAAGGACACCGATTATCCTGTTGCAATCGGCGGTCAATACGCTGTCTTAATTGAAGGAAATGATATCGTTAAAGTCTTTTATGAATTAAGAACCCTTGACAGAATCGCTGTGCTTAAATCCTCCGGCAGGGAGATAACTTATGCAAGGCTTCTTCAAAACGGGACCATGCTCCTTCCGGATGACATAAACTATTACTATAACGGAGCAAAAATTAATTTTGAAAGCCTTGATTCCATCTTAGAAGTCAATTCTACCATGGTATTTGCCTGGAATAAGTCCAGGACAGGTTATGAATATGCCATTATCATCGATCCGGTATACAGCAAACCGGAAGTGGTAAAAGGCTTTAACCCTGCTGATGGAAAGATTGGCAGCATTAGTATAAAGAATTCGCAAATTATAAGAAACGGTGAATTCATAAGTGCTTCAGGCATTCAGGAAAATGATGTTGCCTATGTTGTTTCAGATATTTTGGGAACAAACCGGTATATCCTTGTAGTTGACAAGAAGGTAAAGGGCAATATGGAAGGTATACTGCCGAGCTCCCTTGCACCGAAATACATAAAAATCAACGGGCAGAATTATGAATTCTCGAGCTATATGAATTTTGGCAAAATCAACACATTGTCATCAGAATTCAGGATAGGAGACAATATCGTAGCAATCCTGGGTTATGACAATAAAGTTATAGATATTTATAAAGTCGAGGATATCGGTACAGAACAGGAATTGGTTGTAATAGGAACTGCCGGTACTATGTCATGGCTCCTTGACAACCAGGCTTTAACTGATAAAGGTCTCTTTTACTTCCCTGATGGTATTGCTCCTGAACTTGGCATGAAGTACAAAACCTATGTCAAGGGTGACAAGATTCTGGCTGTTATTGAAAAGCTCAGCACCCTTAAGGATATAACTGTAGACAGCATAATAGGCAACCGCATTACCTACAGGGATGCAGCCGTCCAGATAATGACTCTTCCCCAGAACATGGAATACTATTACAACGGGAGCAAGCTGTCGGGTATTGATAATGTTATGAACACATTGCATGTAAATACTTCAATTATATTGGCAGATTCCTCTGAAAACCCCGGATATGAGTATGCAATCATTATCGACCCCGTTTACAGCAAACCCAGAGTCGTTTCAGATTTCAACCCGACAATCAAGGATATTGACGGTATCAGCCTTTCCACCGCCAGGATAATTAAAAACGGTGAAATTATAGATATTACAGATATAAAGAATGATAATGTAATTTATGAAGTATCGGATTATAAGAACAGAAACAGGTATGTTCTTGTACTTGACAATGTTGTATATGGAACTATTACAGGTATTCTGCCCAGCAAGCTGTCTCCCAACAGAATAAAAATTGACAGCGCAACTTACGATTTAAGTCCGGACATGGACTATTCCAAAATTACCGATACAACAAACGCGTTAAAAATAAATGACAAGGTCAAGGTGCTGCTGGGGTATGACGGCAAGGTGGTCGATATATTGTACACCCCTGAAGAAGATACTTCAAACTATGCTTACGTAGTTAACTTCAATCAGACAATTTCCACCAACCTCAAGGATTACGGTGAAGTTGTTTATTATGTGAAGCTGCTTCACACCAACGGTCTTTTGGCTACTTATAAAACAGACGTCAATCCGTCTCAATATAAGGGCACCCTTGTAACCTTTACAAAAACTGACCTGGATCCCGACCCGGCAAGGGAGGATATAATGGTTTCACTTAAGCAAGTGCCTCTTATGAGCCAGTTAAAGGCCCATAATGTGAATAAGAATGACAGGATGATAGACAACTATTTTGTTACTGAAAAGGTTACAATAATCAACAGCATCAATTCAACAGGTTACGGTGATGCGGAATATGATTTCATGAACTGGGAGGAACTCCCCCATGGCCTTATTGAAGAAGGAAAAGTACTCGTCCTGAACCATGTTGGCGAATTTGATGACATAAACCTTATTCTGCTGAATGACCTGTATGATCAGAAATTTAAAAATGGTGTTATAATTGATATCACCCAGGGCTATGACTACTCCATACTGACCATGCTTATAGACGGCAATATATATACCTACCAGACTCCTTACAAGGTATCCGGAGAGTTTGGTTCTGTAATAAAGGTAAAATTCATAAACGGAGAAGTTACACAGATAATTGACTGGCAAACTCCTGCAAAACAGACTACAAAAATACAGGCGGTTGACAGCAGACGCATAAAAATAGACGGTGTCATTTATCCCTTTGCGGAAAATGTGAATATTTACTTTAGAAACAACCTCGGTTCATTCACCCTCAAAGGTACAGATGCCATAGATGTCGCCAAGACATACGGCAAGGTGTCGGTATACCTGACAGCTCCGCTTGAGCAGAGAGGCAAGGTAAACACCATAGTAATACTTGAATAATCAAACCTATCCGGGATGTAATTGGAAGGCGGCTGTATGGAAAACACAAATGAATCGAAGTACGGCCGGTGCCAATCCGGAATTTGAACAGTAATGCTTTTACGAACCGGAACCTATACCGGCGGCAGAATGACAAAAATCCGAAGAGAAGAATATCTCTTCGGATTTTTTTATGGGACCAAGGGGACGGTTAATGTGAAAACAGATTGCTTCTCTTCGGATTATTTTCATGAATGCATCTGTGTCAGGCAAATGTCATGGATGTTCTTGTGGTCCCCCTGAGGGAAACTACAAGAACAACCATGAAAGAGAGCTTTCACAGTAAAATAGATTAAAGTATTTCAACTTTCACATTAACCGTCCCCTTGGTCCCGTCCAGAACCGTCCCCTGTCTTGTCCCCCTGGTCCTGTCAATACTCAGGTTTATTTGCTTAAAGCATCTTCAACAGACTTAAGATACGCCTTGCAGGTAACTGTTGCTCCTGAGATTACATCAACATCAGTGTTCTGCTTCTCCATGACTCTTTCAAACAACTCCTTCGTCACCTCATCCTTTTTAAACAGCACATCCTTAAGTATGCTGATTCCTGTTATTTTGTGATTCTGAACTGTTACACTTACTTCGTTTGAAAACCTGCCGGCCTGGTACTTCCCATTATAAGTTCCATCTTCCACCAATGATAAATCAACTCTATTAATTACAACCTTGCTTCCTTCATCAAGCCCGCGGTTAATAAAAAACACACCGCCTGCGAAAACTGCAACAACAACTAATGCAACAACTGCTAAAATTTTAAGAACCAATTTCATCTTGACTCCCCCCTGCAATGATAATTTTTGTAATTGCAACTGTTCTTATTATATCCCTCTTTACCTCTGCCGCAAATTATATTTTTGCAAAATTCATTATAATTCAGCCTGCAACAGTCATCTGAAATTCAGCAATTTACATTTTAACAAATTACATTGTACGCCATAAGTTTTAAGTTTATAATTAACCTTAAGTGCAGCCGGTAAAATAAAATGCGGCCTGGCAGATTGCTTAAAGGAAGTGTTCTTGGTATGGATTATGGCAGTGTCTTGCATTCTTTAAAACTGAAGGATAAATACGGGATTCTTGAAAAGCATTGGGACCTATCCCAGGCTTCTTATCCGGGTAAGGAAATTTTTTTCCTGGAGGATGCTTTCCTTCATGAAATGAATGAAGTATTAAACCTCAATGACGCCGCTTTTCTCAAGTTATTAAGGGCTGCCGGCAAGATAAGGTGCAATGAGGCGTTATCCAGACTTATTTGGCACTGCCACTATGTATTATTTCATCTTCCCGCATATTTTGTGGAGGATGTTAAAAAGTGGCCTTCCCTGCCTGACTTTGACATAGACGTGGGAGATATGTTTGATGCATTGGTTGGAATATCCGGCATCCCGCAGATGAAGAAAATATATGAGAACCTTAAAATCCCGGAGGAAGTTTTCATTGACACTTTAAGCTACGTTAATTCATGGATGCATGACTACAATGAAAAAAACGGCCGCTGGGGATTTTCCAAAATTGCCTGGTTCCGTTACCACCAGCTTGCAGGAAAGCTCTTCAAGCTGGGCCGTCTGGAATATGAAATTGATCAAATGGATGGAAATATAAAGGTTTTTCGCAACAAAAACACAAAAAAGGTTGTTGCTCTCTCAAATCAGGGTATAAATTTTCGTTCCGACGGGCAGGTGAACGGCACAAATGGCATATTTGACAAGTCTGGCTCCTGGGTATCTGAATTAATTATTAAAGATGACCGGGTGATTGGCAACCCGGTCCACCCTTTAGGCTATGCAATTAATAAAAAAGTCGAACTTGAATTGTCAGAATGGGAACTTGTCCTTGAAAAGGGCGATCCTGTGCTGGATATACATATACCTTCGGAAGGCAAACTGCTGCCCCAATTGGTTTCTGATTCCTTTGACAGGGCTGTCTTGTTTTTCCGGACATACTTCAGCAATGTCAAAATCAAGGCGTTTTATTGTGGAACGTGGTTTTTGGATTCCCAGTTCCGCACAATTTTAAGTCCTGATTCAAGTATAGTTAAATTCCAGGAGAACTTCCACCTCTTCCCCGCCTTGACCGATGATTCAGCCGCATTTTACTGGATTTTCGGAGGAAAACCGGAGGACCTTTCAACCCTCCCGCAGAAAACCAGCCTTCAAAGAGGAATACTGTCCTTCTATGAAAAAGGCGGACGCCTGCGCACAGGCTGGGGATTTATACTGATTGACGGGAACAAGTGGGGTCAGGAGTATTGGGAAAATATTATTTAAATAAAAAAGAGTATTTGCAGTTCTTCCAAAAACCTCCGGATATTGATTTATATTGCAGACAATAAAATGCTTTTGTCAGTTCTTCAAGGGCAATAACAGCACTGACTGGCAGGAAATTGCAGCAACACCCCTCGAGATGGACGAGGAATACCATATTCATGAAACAATATATGGCTCAGCTCTGTATTTTCCGGTCTTATAATCAAATTGCCAGCCCATATAGGTGTATTCATCGTTTAATCTTATGAATCCTATGATGTTTTCATTGTTTCTTATTGAAGCAACCTCTGAAATATTTTTAAAATTGCTGTTGCCCTCGGCTATCTCAAAGAATTCGCCATTAAAATTCAGAACCACTCCCATACGTTCAGGACTTTGGTTATTGACAAGGTTTGCACCTGAACCGGCATTATTTTTATATACTAAGATGTCTCCCTTCATCGGAACAATATCGCATCCATACGGAATAAATAGATTGACTTCAGACCTTATTGCCCACTCAAGCCATGCTTTGACACAGCAAAACCTGTAAGATACATTAGGATACCTGACAGGCAGATTAAATCCTGATTCTATACAGCAGTGGTAAACAAAAGCTGCATTCCAGTCGTTAAAAAAGCAATTCAGGCTATCACCAGGCGGATCCTCCGGCCAGTATTTCAGAATTTGTTTGAAATGCTTGTCCTCCAGGCTTCCGACAACAGGTTTGCTTGCAAGTCTTGAAGCCGTTTTCGCAAACTTTTGGCATACATCCTTCTTCTTTTTAACTTTTTTCCAGCTGATGTCCTTTGATTCCGCTATATTTATTTCTCCTTCAATTTCCAGTTCCGCTATTGCTTTTTTAATTCTGTCGGCCTTGATTTCGTTGCAGTCAAAGGAATCATCATGAAAATGATGATGCAGGGCATCCGCATCCTTTAAGACTTCATCATATGCATCATGGACATGTTTTTTATCCGCATGATGGAATATGGCCGAGAGAATAATAAGCTGTTCTTCTTCCGTAAAAAGATTCATCTTGTAAAGTACAGGCTTCACATATTCAGCACTGTTATGGGAATGGTATTTCCCGATACCGGTACTGTATTTGTATATGTCATGCAACAAGCCTGCCACAGCGGAAATTTCAGCATCCAGGTTTCTTTTTTGCGCAAGCATTGCTGCAAATTGCGATACTCCGGTCAAATGCTGCTTGTATTTTTCCCTTTTTCGTTGGTCGTCTATTTTATTGAGGATACTCTCTACATAGTCATTTACAGGTGCTGTCCTGTTCTTCGGCATGTATTTTGTTCCCTTCCCTCCAAGGTATGCCATTGGCATGAATGCAAAATATGCTATTTTTTTGACACAAACCTGTTACCTTTAATATAGAACCTCCATGGGTACAAAGCTGCTTCCTCTGCATAATCGATATTTATTCTTTTTGCAGTTACAACCTGAAACACACTTTTTACATCATCTTCAGCCACATAAAAACTGTCGCCACACAAATCAGTTCCATTATCCACTGCTGTAATGCCCATGGACAAGCACAGCTTGCCTGGTCCGTTGCCAAGACCGATGATTTCTTTCTCGCCTAAATCCGACAGGTTCTTTTTATACCTTAGTTTTGCCATCCTTTCAAGGTTAGAAACAGGCTCCACAGACCTTATGAGTACCGCCTGGGGCTTTCCTTCCTCCGCTGTGACAATATTCATGCAGTAGTACATGCCATAAATCACATATACATATGCGTGCCCGGGAGGTCCGAACATGACTTCGGTTCTCTTTGTCCTCCTGTTGTTATATGAATGGGCCGCTTTGTCCATAGGTCCCATGTAAGCTTCGGTTTCAACTATTCTGCCTATAACTTTCTCGTCTTCAACAGCATGCACCAGGTATTTTCCAAGAATATCCCTTGCCACTTCCAGACTTGTTCTGTTATAAAATTCTCTGGTAAGTTTCTTCATCTTGCTCTCCACAAAATTCTCTTTAGAATTATGCTATTGCCCCTGTAATGGCAAAATATCCGATTACAATAATCCCAAGTATGATCCGGTACAGGCCGAATGCTTTAAAATCGTTGTTTTTGATATATCTCATCAAAAACTTTATTGCTATAATTGAAACTATAAAGGCAACCACCATGCCTGTCAGCAAAAATGCCATTTCCGTCCCGGTAAAGTCAAATCCGAATTTCAACAGCTTAACCGCGCTGGCTCCGAACATCACCGGAATGGACAGGAAAAATGAAAATTCAGCTGCAACCGGCCTTGAAACCCCGAGTAGAATTGCGCCAAGTATAGTCGCTCCCGAGCGTGATGTCCCAGGTATTAAAGACAGCATCTGAAATACTCCGATAAAAAATGCGGTTTCGTATGTCAGGTCCTTGAAGGAGTTGATTGTTTTCCTTCGTGATTTGTTCCTGTTCTCGATGATTATAAAAAGCACTCCGTAAATAATAAGCATCAAAGAAACCGTTATGTAATTGTACAGGCGCTCCTCCAGCAAGTCCTCAAAAAGAACTCCTGCCACTCCTGCTGGAATAATGCCAACCAGAACTTTAAACCAGATGGAAAAAGTCTCTTTCCTTTGATTACCGGTTTTTTTCGGGGAAAAGGGGTTCAACCTGTTGAAGTAGAGGAGAACAACAGCAAATATTGCTCCCAGTTGAATAACTACAATAAACATATCCTTAAAAGCTTCAGAAGCTTTAAAGTGTATAAACTCGTCAAGCAATATCATATGCCCGGTACTGCTTATGGGCAGCCACTCGGTTATTCCCTCAACTATCCCCAGCAAAATCACCTTTAGAAACTCAATCAAGAACATTCCCAAGACCTCCAAACTTATGTCATTGCATTTAGTCTTTTATAAGCAACAAAGGCTGCTTAAAACAATACAATACCGCTTTTTCGCCATATTAGAATTGCCTTAATAAAATAATCATATTATGGCATAAAAATATTATGTCACAAAATTTATACAGAAGCAATTAAAAATAGAAACGCGTAGACAGTCCAGGTTTTCAGACGCCTTTTCAGTTGACCCGGCATCTTTGAAGCAGCATATACAGCAAGGCATTTTATGCTGATAGTATCCCATGCTGATACTGTATTGGAACATCAGGTTCACTAAAACAGCTGAACAGCATTGGTTAAAAGAGAAGCACGTAAAAAAATGAAATGTGTGCAGCCATAACAATTGGGTTTATTTTGCTAGAAAACCAGGTGAGCTGAATGCAAAAATGCGTGAAAAAAACAGGATGTTTTTTTAGCTTTTTCGAGCCAGGGAGGGCGAGTAAAAAGCGGTAGCATTTTTGCATGAAGCGAACCGTTGGTTTTTTCAAAATAAGAGCCTTGTTATGGCTGCACACATTTCATTTATGCGGGTTGTTTCTATTCTGATGGCCATTTTATACTTATGCTGTACTGTTGTATTGGAACTTAAGACGTGAAAAATCAAACCGGTTATTGCCTCTGTTTTGTCTTGTCCTCAATCAATGAAATCAAAGGGAATAATTCGTTGTAATGCTTTTGAATGAACATTGCATTTCGTTTTTTGTACAGCTTCTCCGCCAACCTGTCGGCAATCTTCACAAGCATGCGTTCATGAGCACAAAGCACCGGAGAAACTCTTTCAATGCTTCCCGTGGCCTGCTTGTTCATGCAGCCGCAATGGTGATTGCAGCGCAAGCGGATTGCACACTCCAAACACACATTATTTTCCCTCTCATTTGTTTCATACAGCTCATTTCGGTGTTTTTCATCCATCTCTGTATTGATGTGCCCAATGGAATACCGGGTATCCCCAACAAACTGCACGCAGGGGTAAAGGGTGCCGTCGGGTGCAACAGATATCTGCTTTTTGCCCAGTTCGCAACGTTCATGACAATACGTGTCTTTATTAATATGTGAACTTATTTTCACTTCAAAGGGACTTAAATAAAATTTTTCCTCGGCAAGTGTTTTTTCAAGGTAAAAGTTTGCAAGAAGTACATATTGGTTTTCCAGTTCCTTTAAGTCTTCTTCCGTCCAGTTACCCGCATAATTCAAGGAACAGATAAGATATCGAAATCCGCGGTTGAATAAATATTCCACAGACCTGGCATAATACATTACAGTCTCTGGCGCCACCACTGTCAATACAGGCGCATAAGGCCTTGCAGCGAGCAATAAATCAATTTTGGGAGAAAGAGCTGAATATGTACCAAGGCCTGCCCTGTCCACCCTGTTTAAGTCGTGAGCTGCTTCTATTCCATCATGGCTTAAAGCAATAAAAACATCCTCCCGGGATGAGAAGTCCAGAAAATCTTCATCCAACAGCAACCCATTTGTTGTAACCTTGTAATGGAATCTGCAATTGCCGCTTTTCTCTTTCCACTTCCCATATTCAACAGTCTTATAGATTATATCCTTGTGCAAAAGAGGCTCTCCGCCAAAAAAAATAATACCGGTGGATTGTTTCTCACGAGCAGCCATATCAATCACTCGCATGGCAGTTTCAAGCGTCATATCCCGTATATTTGAACTGTCCACGTAACAATACCGGCAGGCCATATTGCAATTGTTGGTCAAGTGCAATGTGTAATGCATATTGTTTCTCCTTGTGTTATATGATGCCTTCCGCTTTCAGCCAGTTTATAAAATCTTTTACCTGCTCCCTCAACTCATCTTCTGCCAATTGTTTAAGTTCCGCTTTATAGCTTTCATTGAGTTTCTGCCACTCTTCTCTCTTCTGCTCATCTGAAAGCTGCTGATTTTCATAAATTTCAATAGATTTTTCACTATATTTATTGTTTATCTCTTCTGAGAAAACCATCGGGTCATAGAATATTCCAACAGTACTGCCTTCCGTTTTCTCTTCCAGGCTGCTTCTGAGTGTCTCCGCAGCAGGAATCAGGTCGTAGGTCTCAACTGAAGCCCATCTGTTTTTCTGCTCATGCCAGCTTACAAAATCATCCTTTGAAATAAAT
>DUMO01000079.1 GCA_012839865.1 Clostridiaceae bacterium | reverse complement strand
TGTGTAGGAATGGCCACAAAACCATTCCAGCAGTAGAGGGGTTGGACACCCCGGAAGCGTACCGATGGAACAGTCATTGTTTCGTTGAGAGCTCGAAGCTCGCCATTTCAATGGCGATGTAGTTCACATGCTGCGAGGTATGAATTATGAAAATAAACCATAATTATTTGAATCTGAAAGAAAGCTACCTTTTTTCGTTAATTGCAAAAAAGGTTAATGATTACAAACAGCAAAACCCTGAAAAAAATGTTATCAGGCTTGGAATAGGAGATGTCACACTGCCTCTTGTCCCGGCAGTCTTGGGGGCAATGCACAATGCTGTTTCGGAAATGGGAAGCCCGCACACCTTTAAGGGATATGGGGAAGAGCAGGGATACAGTTTTTTAAGACAGGCTGTATGCGATTATTATGCCCGCAAAGGTGTAATGCTTGACAAAAGTGAAGTGTTCATCAGTGACGGAGCTAAAAGCGATCTTGGCAACATCCTGGATATTTTTGATGCCGATAACACGGTTATTATTCCGGACCCGGTTTATCCGGTGTATGTGGATACAAACATTATGGCCGGCCGGAAAATCATTTTCATTAACGGGAGTGTAGAGAATAATTTTCTTCCCCTGCCTGATGAAAAAACCAAAGGTGATATTGTCTATATTTGTTCGCCCAATAATCCAACCGGTGCAGTTTACACTAAAGAGCAATTGAAAATTTGGGTGGACTGGGCTTTGGAAAGGCAGGCGGTTATTTTGTTTGACAGTGCCTATGAAGCCTATATCCGGGACGAAAACCTGCCAACAAGCGTTTATCAGATTCCTGGAGCCGAAAAATGTGCTATCGAGTTTTGCTCCTTTTCCAAAACTGCAGGATTTACCGGAACGCGTTGCGGTTATACGGTTATTCCCCAAGCTCTTGTCAGAACCAACGTGCCTTTGAATAAACTTTGGCTAAGGCGGCAAACCACCAAGTTCAACGGAGTGCCGTATATAGTGCAGAGAGGCGCTGAGGCTGTTTTTACTGAAATTGGGTTCCTGCAAGTCAAAGAACAAATCAGATATTACCTTGAAAATGCCTGCATTATGGCTGATACCCTGAATGAGCTTGGTATTTGGTTTACAGGAGGTAAAAATTCACCGTATATTTGGCTCAAATGCCCGAACAATATGTCATCCTGGGAGTTTTTTGATTTTCTTTTAAACAGGTGCAGTGTAGTAGGCACTCCGGGAGCAGGTTTTGGAGATAACGGGGAAGGTTTTTTCCGTTTGACTGCCTTTGGAAACAAAGGCAATGTAGTTGAAGCCATGGAGAGAATAAGAAAAGTGTTAATTTAAAATGAAAAAAGCTTCGGGGAATTGCGCGCACCTGTTATAAGCGTACATTCACGCCGCAATCCCTGAGATAACTCTTCAGGTTCCCTATATCTATCTTTTTTGTATGAAATACGCCTGCTGCAAGACCGGCGTCAACCTTGTCATATTTAAACAGTTTACAGAAATCCTCCATTTTTCCTGCCCCTCCGCTGGCAATCAATGGTACTGAAACTATTTCTCCAATTGCCCGGAGCATTGGAAGATCAAAGCCTTCGCGTACACCATCGGTGTCTATGGAATTGAGCACTATCTCTCCGGCTCCAAGGTCTTCTCCTCTTTTTGCCCACTCCAGGGCATCAATTCCCGTGTCTGTCCGGCCACCGTTGGCAAAAACGTGAAACTTGCCATTTACGCGTTTAACATCCATACTCAGCACCACACATTGGCTGCCATAGCGCTTTGCTGCAGCACCAATCAACGAAGGATCCTTTATTGCACCACTGTTGACGCTTACCTTGTCAGCCCCGCATTTTAATACTGTGTCAAAATCGTTCAGCGAACTGATCCCTCCGCCAACGGTCAGGGGAATGAAAATTTCAGAAGCCACTGCCCGTAAAACGCCGGTGAAGAGCTTCCTGCCCTCAAAACTTGCTGTAATATCGTAAAAGACAAGTTCATCGGCACCTGTTTCGCTATAGTAGCGTGCCATTTCCGCAGGGTCCGCCATATCCCGGATATCTTTAAAGTTTACACCTTTAACAACCCTTCCGTTCATTACATCAAGACACGGTATTATTCTTTTGCTGATCATATAAGTGCCTCCAAACCAATTATTTATCGAAAAAGATTTTTTATCAATCAGTTATCATAAAAAGTCTTCAAATCAATAATGGGTGTTGCAAAAAGCAGTATGCCAAAAGTCCAATTTACCCTTATATTTCTGAAAAAGCTTTAAGCAGGCGAAGTCCAGCATTGCCGCTTTTTTCAGGATGGAACTGCATCCCATAGACCATACCGGAGGGGGAGCGTACAAGCCCTGTGACCATGACGTCGTATTCAGAAACACCCAGTATGGCGTTGGAACAATTTTTGGCGTAATAGCTGTGAACGTAGTAAACCCATTCACAGTTGGTGAAGTACTTGAATATCGGGTCATCCCTGACAATTTCAAGCTTGTTCCAACCCATGTGAGGAACTTTCAGGGTTGGGTTGATATCAGCCGCAAGGGGTGCCACCAAACCTGAAATAAGCCCCAGACCTTCATATTCACCGTGCTCAAAGCTTTTATCAAACAAAAGCTGCATTCCCAGGCAAATACCAAGAAGCGGCTTTACTCCCGCCAAATCTTTTATTGTGCCGACCAGTCCCGTTTCTTTAAGCTTTTCCATGGCATCGCCAAAAGCGCCGACACCGGGAAGAATTATTTTTTCGGCCTTAAGCAGATCTTCCTTTTTATTTGTAACAATGCAGTCAAGCCCTAAATAGCGTAGGCTGGACATAAGTGAAAACAAATTGCCCACACCATAATCAACAACAGCAATCATTCGAAAACATCCCCTTTATGGAGAAAAATTCCGGCATGGTAAATGTCTGAATTAATCTTCCGATAACGTATTTCTTTTAATTTAGGAAACCCGGCTTTCATCTCTCCATTCAAATGCGGAGGATTCCCGCCGGATTTCCTAATATTAACATACCATGATACACTATTTTTATAAATATACACGGTTTGATGCAGCTGTGTCAATTTATTTATGTACTCAGTTTTAAGAAGAATTCATTATTCTATCTGATGTTGTAAAATGTTTACTGAGTTCGCAGCAGAACCGGCCCCTCATCCAGCCGATTGGGTGTTACTATGGCCAATTCTTCAGGGATCATCAGTTTGAGTACAGTTCAGGATTGCATTTTCGGACAATAAAAAAACAGGTATCCGACCGGATACCTGGATGTTCTGCATTTGATTCAACCCGTTTAACAGAGCAACGGCTTATGTCAAAGGAATAGTACTTGTACTGCAAGCGGAGCTTCTTGCTCTGTCAGGTGGTATGATTGCATGGCAAGAGGTATCTGATTCGGTGAAAGTGGCCATACTGATCCTGAAATATTGCCAAAATGTTACAAATTATATGCAAAAGGGCAGACTTCACCCATAAAGCCGCATTTTTGAATGCGAAGCCTTTTATATACTCGCAGTTCAAGTATACTTTACCGTAACTGAAAAACGTGCTGATATTCATACCCCTCACCACCTTTCGCTGTAATGTCACTATTATACAGCTTCAGACCATATATGTCAATTACTGTACGCTGCACTTCCGCTTGGTCAGCAATTGGTATATGAAATATAAAGTTAACACTTTTGCTTGAATAATATTTTAGAATATCGCAAAAAAATACTAGAAGCAGTAAGAAATAAACTTTGGTGTAATTCATCGCTATTCTTTTAAATCATACCCCTTTAGTGCAAAAGCTTCTTTTATTTTTTCCATAGGGATGTTTTTCATGGCGGCACCTTTTGGAATAGTCATAAACCTGCCGGCGGTTTTCAGCATGCCCGGATTGGTAATGCTTTCAAAACCCAAGTCTTTCATTATAGCGGCCACATCTGGATGTTCATTGCATATTTCGTAGACACTTTTGGATAAATCGATAACCTTGCCCATGGTATTAACCTCCTTTGAAGATATTTTCCCGGAGAGGCTGAACAAGTATTCCCGGGATGGCTTTTAATATATATGCTTGCTGTTATTTGCAATATTGCCTGTTTTAATCACTTTTATTATGGCAGAGTGAATTTTTCCGGTAATTAATGTTTACCCATGGCTTCTGCACAACAAACAGGAGGATATGGATTGATAGCAATTGTAAAAAACAGCAATGATTAATTGCTGTTTATCAGGTTCTCAATATCCTTCAAATGCACCTTGAAATGTTCAACATAGTTCGTGATCATCGATCTTAAGGAGATAGTTTTGTTTAGCGCATTAATCCATACATTGTCCAGTTTTTCCATGGACACGTTGTCTATAACATGAGCAATATGGATATTGGAATATTTCCATAGCTGCACGAGGTCATGCCAGTTTTCATCTTGATAATTCTGTATTTCAACCCATTTGTCATTATTTCCGAAGCTGGCGTAGTCGGGAAATTTCAATGGACTTTCCTGGTATTGCAAATGGATTATTCTATGAGTATTGTTTGACGCAGAATCTACCAAATGTCCTATAATCTCCTTGATTGACCAGCTTTGGGGGGTTCTTTTTCTGGTTATCAAATCTTCCGGAAGCTGCAGCAATTTCTGCTCCCATTCATCAATCAACCTGAGCAGTTCCTGATTGTTCTTCGCAAATTCGTTCATGACAAAACCCTACTTTCAAATTTGAATTATAAATGGAAATACTTAATTGCATTGTATCATGAACTCTATATATTGTAAATTACTGGATTATATATATTGTGAACAGCTGTGTTTTAATATCTGAAAATGCGGGAAAATATTTGTTTATATAAAGCTACGCAGCGTAATCAACGTTGTGTTATACTATACAACAAGAAGTTGAAATAAAGCAACAGATACAACATACGCTAAAGCAAATTGGAGGATGTGTATGAGGATTAAGTATAAGATAAGTTTGATTGCAGCAATTATGTGTATTGTATGCGTTGGAGCACTTTGGGCAGTAAACAAATTCATATCATCGGAATATTTGAAGGATACTTTGCAAGACAAGGTATTGGCGGAAGTTAAACTGAAAGCCCATGATATTGACGAGTGGATAGTGAAAGAAAAGCAGAACCTGGATATAGTGGCTGAGAGAGTAATTATGGCTGAAGACTATAATTTCGATGCATTATATAAGGTGCTGGAAAAGACCGGGGATATGAACTTTGGGAATCTCTATTACATGGCCTTTGATGATGGAACAATTATTGATGCGTCCGGATTGATACCGGATGGTGACCACAATCTTTTAACCAGGGAATGGTACGTCAAGGCAAAAGAGAACAGCGGAAAAATTTATGTGTGTGACCCCTATGTAGATGCCAAGACACATGATTTGGTACTGACATTATCAAAGGAAATTACTCTGAGAGATGGTAGAATAGCAGTATTGGGAGTAGACATGCAAATATCAAATATGAACGAGTTGGTATACTATATTGGACAGCATGCGGTAGATACTGTGACTTCAGCCACCCGGAACAGTGCGGACTTTGAAAGCACAATAAATGATGCTGATAAATCGTACATATTTTTAATAGACAGACACGGAAACATAATCAATCATCCTAATCCGGAATTTTCAGCAAAACCTGATAAAGTAACCAATGCAGCAGATATACTGGGAGGTAAAATAAACGATTTAAAAAACTCAAGAAACTTATCGCTAAATCAAAGAATTATAAAAGATTACGATGGAGTAGAGAGGGCATTCTTCATTGATACATTGGATGAGTCGGGTTGGGGTTTAGGAATAGCAGTTAATAAAGATGCAATACTTGAGGCGGAATACAAGTTTGCAAGAATAACCTTGATTTTATCCATAATATTGTTGTGTGCAGGCATAGTGGTTTCTCTTATTACTGCAGGCAATATAGCCAAACCGGTTATGGCGGCAAAGACAATGGCAAATAATATATCCATGTTAAAATTAAACATGGATATAGATGATACTTACTTAAAAAGGAAAGATGAAGCAGGCGAGATAGTAAAGGCTGTTAAAGAGACAATGGACAAGCTGAGAAACTTCACAGCTGACTTGAATGAGCTATCGGCAATAAATAATAAAATTTATAATACCACCCTGGAGAAGACAAGCAAACTGTTAAGCCTTTCAGAAGGGGTATTGGCTTCGACCCAAGAGCTGTCAGCCGGTATGGAAGAAACCAGTGCTGCGGCTGTAACCATAACACAATCAGTTGATGAATTAAACAGTGCAATGTCTGTCTTTGCCGGTAAAGCGGAAGAAGGCGCAAAAACAGCAAATGAGATGGCCAGGAAGGCAGTGGAGTTGGACAGGCAGTTCATAGAGTCTAAAAACAATACGATGAACATCCTGAATATGGCTAAAGATGAAGTAGAGTCGGCAGTAGAGTCTGCAAAGAATGTTGAACAGGTTAAAATTTTGGCAGATGTGATTCTGGATATTGCGAAGAAAACCAAGCTGCTATCGCTAAATGCTTCCATAGAGGCTGCCAATGCAGGTGAGAACGGCAAAGGATTTAGAGTTGTAGCAGAGCAAGTAAAAGCATTATCAGAAGAATCTGATAAATCTGCAGGACGGATAAAGCAATTTGTTGAAGAAATAAATATATCTGTAAATAAACTGATTTTAGCTACAAGCAATCTGTTGAAGTTTATGGATAAAAATGTTTTAAGTGATTATAGCTTAATGTTAACTGCAATAGAAAATTATAAAAATGACGGATCTGCATTGAGCGTAGTTTTAAGTGAACTGTCAAATACGGTAAAGGAACTTACAGCAACGATAAACAATGTAGCAATGTCCATAAATGATGTATCTGCAACAATACAACAGGCAACAGCAGCGTCAGCTGATATTGCCGGGCAGAATAGTGAAACGGTTGGCACAATACAAGATATTAATAATGCTATGCAGATGAATATGGAGTCGTCTGATAAATTAGCCAACATGATAGCGCAGGTTGAGTTGTAATTAATCGACAGGTTCCGAAATCTATGAGATACCTGTGGGGCATTTTGTGTTCCGGTATCGGGGATTGGGACCTGTACAAATTATCAAAGGGCAAGTGAACTTTTAAATATTATTTTCAGAAAAATGAGGTGAAATGAAATGGATCAGCAGGAACTTGAAGCATATTTCCACTCACTGGACCGTTCATTTTTCATCGATAATGATATGAAAAAATATGCAGTTCTGGACACGCCTTTACCCATAGGATTTGGACAAACAATTTCCCAACCCAGTCTTGTGTTGGAAATGACAAATATTCTGGCACCTGAAAAGGATAGCAAGGTTTTGGAGATTGGAACAGGTTCTGGTTTTCAGACAGCTCTTCTTGCTAAAATGTCAGCAAAAGTATATACAGTTGAAAGAATTGACGAATTGATGAAAAAAGCCAAAGTGAGATTGGCCGCATTGAATTTTTCGAATATATATTTTAAAGTCGGGGACGGGAGTAAGGGTTGGCTGGAGTATGCCCCCTATGACAGGATTATGGTAACTGCGGCAGCGGGTGTTTTGCCGGAGGACCTGGTCAGCCAGCTGGCAATTGGCGGCAGGATGGTTATTCCAATCGGCCCGCCAAATTTGCAGGAACTACAGCTTGTTACAAAGACAGATGATGGCGGTATACAGACCAAAACCGTCGGGATGGTCAGATTTGTTGAACTTAAAGGGCAGTATGGATGGGATGGCTGCTGTTGATAAGCAACCAACTTCAAGAAGTTCATTGTTTGGGTCCCGGCTGTTGCATCTATTTCTGCGACTACAACATTTGCGCCTTTTTTCGCATAATGAAAAGCGATTTCCTTTCCGATGCCATTTCCGGCTCCTGTAACAATCACTGTTTTATTATAAAAACTCATGTTATCAACACTTCCTTGTTTTTATTTCTTTTTTTATATTATCATAGAAAAAGGATTGACTAATTATTGTGTTCTGAATGTTTACAGGTATAAAATGAATTCATTGAAAATGTTATTTTCATGTTTAAAAAATATCGTCGCAATGGCTTCTATACTGGCGAATTTGGAAGCAGAAAACAAGCAATTGCAAAGAATTTTTTTATGTGTAGACTTTATATTAAAGTCAGAAAAGGCAGTGATACCGATTATTTTCGCTGCCGGTAACTTGTTTGGATTTGAAAAGGTTTGATGCTTAATATGATATATTCAACACTTTTAAAAGATTGTATGCTTTGCCCCAGGGAATGTCATGTGGACAGAACTGCCGGTAAAAAAGGTTATTGCAAAGCTACTGATGAATTGGTGGTGGCAAGAGCAGCACTCCATATGTGGGAGGAGCCTTGCATATCAGGAAAAGAAGGCTCGGGTACGGTATTTTTCTCCGGTTGCGCTCTGGGTTGTGTATATTGCCAGAACAGCAATATTTCAAAAGGTTTGGCAGGGAAGGTAATAACAATAGAAAGGCTTGCTGAAATTTTTCTGGAGCTCCAGGGCAAAGGAGCCAATAATATCAATCTGGTTACGCCAAGCCACTTTGTGCCACATATTATTGGGGCTTTGGACATTGCACGCAAAAAAGGACTTGCGCTTCCTGTTGTTTATAATTGCAGCGGATATGAGAAAGTGGAAACCTTGAAACTGCTTGAGGGATATGTTGATATATACTTGCCTGATTTTAAATATATGTCGGCAGAGCCCGCCATGAAGTACTCCAAATGCAGGAATTATTTTACGGTTGCAGCAGCGGCAATTCGTGAAATGGTCCGGCAGGTAAATGAAGCAGTCTTTGACAACCGGGGCATAATGCAAAGAGGTGTGATAGTCAGGCACCTGACTTTGCCGGGACATCTTGAGGACTCCAAAAGAATTATAAAATACTTGTATGAGACTTATGGGGACAGGATATACATCAGCATAATGAATCAATACACTCCTATGGCAAGAAATATGGCATACCCGGAACTCAACCGAAGGATAACGGAAGAAGAATATGAAGAACTTGTTGATTATGCCATTGAAATCGGGTTGGAGCAGGGATTTGTCCAGGAAGGGGAGACAGCTTTGGAAAGCTTTATTCCGGAGTTCAATGGAGAAGGGGTATGATAATAAGCGCTGAAAGAAAATGAGAGAATTTTAAAAAGCGCAAAATAAGTAACGAGCCTCGTTGACAATCCAATCAGTCACGCAATATAATTGAAAATGATTGAACAATGGCGTTCATCAGATAATGCGTTTATGAATGAGTTTCGAACGCTCATTCATTATGTTGTGCGCATTATGTGATGAGCGTTTTTTATTTTTTTTTGCTATGCCATTGCAGTTTATAGCAGGTAAAATACTTAGAAAGCAGGTGAGGTAGGCATGTGCGGTATTATTGGATATGTAGGAACTCAAAATGCGGTGCCGATTATTCTGGATGGGTTAAAAAGGTTGGAGTACAGGGGATATGATTCTTCCGGCATTGCGGTTATGAATAATAATGGTTTTGATGTTGTCAAACAAAAGGGACGTCTATCAGAACTGGAAGCATTAATAAGCCAAAGACCCATGTCTGGATATATGGGGATTGGACATACCCGGTGGGCAACTCACGGTAAACCGTCAGATATAAACTCGCACCCCCATTTGGGCAGTCAGAATAAAATTGCCATAGTACACAACGGGATTATCGAAAACTACAGACAAATTAAAGAGCGCCTGGAACAGAAGGGTACGAATTTTGTTTCCCAAACTGACAGCGAGGTTATAGCCCAATTGGCTGAGTATTATTACAACGGAGACATCGTTGAAGCTGTTATCAAGACAGCAGGCAACCTGGAAGGGTCTTATGCATTAGGTATTATGTGTCTTGATGAACCTGACAGGCTGATTGCCATAAAGAAGGACAATCCGCTTATCATTGGTGTTGCAGACCATGGAATTTTTATAGCTTCGGATGTGCCGGCAGTCCTTGCCCATACCAACAAGGTTTATTACCTGAATGATAAAGAAATTGCCGTATTGACCAAAACCAGCGTCGAGTTCTACAACATGGACAGGGAGCCTGTACACAAGGAGCCTGAGACTATTACCTGGAGCATTGACAGTGCTGAAAAGGGTGGATACGAGCATTTCATGCTCAAGGAAATAATGGAACAACCCAGAGTTTTGAAGGAAACTGTTCAATCTGCCCTGGGATGCGGCGATAACCGAAGGATTATTGACGGGTTGGATGTATCCCGGTTTAACAGAATTGTAATTACAGCCTGTGGTTCGGCATACAATGCAGGCATGGTGTCCAAATATGTATTTGAACAGCTTTGCCGCATAACGGTGGAAGTGGAACTGGCCAGTGAATTTCGTTACAAAGATCCTATAGTCGATTGCAATACTTTGGTTATTCTGGTCAGTCAATCGGGTGAAACTGCTGATACCATTGCCGCAATGAGAGAGGCTAAACGAAAGGGCGCTGCGACATTATCCATTGTTAATGTTGTTGGCAGCACAATTGCCAGAGAGTCGGATTATACCTTGTATACCATGGCTGGCCCAGAGATTGCTGTAGCTACCACCAAAGCTTTTTCAGCGCAACTGGTGTTGCTTTACATATTGGCGGTGTCCTTTGCCAAAAAGCTTGGTAAAATAACAAAAGAGGCAGCAGACAACCTTTTTGCAGAAATTGCATCCTTGCCTGATATAGCAACCGGGATGCTGAAGCGGATTGACCCTGTGCAAAAATATGCTGCCACTTGTGTAGGTTATAAAAGTATTTTCTTTATAGGCAGAAATATAGACTATGCCATCGCCATGGAAGGCTCATTAAAACTTAAGGAAATTTCCTATATACATTCCGAGGCGTATGCAGGTGGCGAACTCAAGCATGGCACCATTTCACTGATTGAAGATAATACACTGGTTGTAGCCATTTCCTGCTGTGAAAGACTGTATGAAAAAATCTACAGCAATGCTGAGCAGGTTATAAGCCGGGGAGCCAAGGTGCTTTTTATTGGAAACTGTATAAAAGCTGTTCCGGGGGAAAGACTTGAGATTATTGAACTTCCCAAAATAAATGAACTGTTTGCCCCATCCCTGTCGGTTGTCTACCTGCAGTTGTTCAGCTATTATGTCGCCGCAAACAAGGGGCTGGATATAGATAAACCGCGCAATTTGGCCAAGAGTGTGACTGTGGAATAGGTGAAAACAGGTTAGAATACTGTTGTTGTATAATTCAAATAAAGTTCACTCCATGAAAATAAAGTTCGCTCTATAAAAATAAAGTTCGTTCCAAAATCCCGTAGCAGATGCAGGAGAAATCTTCATTTGCTGCGGGATTTTTGATTTTTAGGGGGAGAGGGATAAGGTGTATGTTAGGATTAAGGAATACGGCTAAAGGCATTGATTTTAAAGAGATTGAGAGTACTATATTGATTTAAATATTGATACCAGGAT
>DUMO01000078.1 GCA_012839865.1 Clostridiaceae bacterium | reverse complement strand
TGTGTAGGAATGGCCACAAAACCATTCCAGCAGTAGAGGGGTTGGACACCCCGGAAGCGTACCGATGGAACAGTCATTGTTTCGTTGAGAGCTCGAAGCTCGCCATTTCAATGGCGATGTAGTTCACGTTGCATATAAAAACCTCCCTGTTTTTTCTTCCAGTATAATTCGGAAAACTTGACACCAATATGTCAGATTATAAATATTTCCCGAGGGATTTTTTTAGTTTTTCCTTAATGATATTTTTGATATGCTCAGGTTCCAACACTTCGATATATTCGCCAAAGGACAGGATAAATCCATAAACCCATTCATCCTCAGGCCATGTGACTGTCACAGTGTGACTGCCATCGCTGTTTTTCACGATGAGGTATTCATCAAATTCATCGTAAACACGATATGTCATTTCCGGTGCAATTTTCAGCTTCAATGTTACTTTATTTTTGGAAACGGAATTGCTTTCAGACATACCACTGAATAAATCTCGCTGCTTATAGTTTTCGTTAGTCAATGTAAGGTTTTTTATACGCATCAGTTTGAAGGTGCGAAAACTGTTTCGAGTAAGACAAAAGCTTTTAATATACCATGCCCGATCCTTGAAGCAAAGCCGCACCGGCTCAACCCGGCGATGAGTTTTCTCGCCATAGGAGCTGTAATAATCAAATTCTACGATCCGTCTGTTAAGAATGGCAGTTTTCAGCAGGCTGAATATTTTACTGTTTCGATTGCCCCAGTTCGAAAAATCCACCTCAATCCACTGAACTGCATCCTTGTTGAAAAATGATGAGAGTCTGTTCAATACTTCGTTTGTTTCTGCTGCATTGATAGCTATAAGGGCGTGCAGGGCGGAGAGAATTTCACTTTGCTCTTTTTCACTGAGTATGGACTTGTCAAGTACAAAATTTTTAACAAGACTAATGCCTCCACCCTTTCCCTTGCTGGTATACACCGGGATTCCAGCAAGGGAAAGAATGTCAATGTCACGATAAATGGTGCGCTGGGAAACTTCGAAACGGTCTGCCAGCTCTTTAGCAGTTATCGTATTCTTGTTCATCAGAATATATATTATTTCAAAAAGCCTGTTCATCTTCATACATTTTCACCCAGCAAAAGTATACCATATATATTTGACAAACTCTGCCGGTTTTTTGAAAAACTCCAATCAGGGATAGACGTTAACCGCTGGACTATACCACAGTGATATTAATGTTCACTTTTTGTTTGTCGCCGGATATGAAATTAGCCAGGGCTGAACCGTCAGACAGGCCATGGGCGTAATAAAAAGTCGCCTGAAGGCACATAAGACGGTTCATTGCATCGCTGAATTGCGTAAGCTGCATCCTTCCGCTTTCAGAAAGCTGTTCAACAAGCTTGTCAAACAACTCATAAGTAATGGAATGAAGCCTTGCAACCTCTTCCATGCTGTCAAATTCCCTCTCAAGACATTCAATCCTTTTTACTTCGCAGTCCACCGAAAATCCTTTTTTGTTTTTTTTCATGTAAACTATATTTTTATTCATGAGCCGCATCTTTCCTTTCCCTTTAAATTTTTTCTGGAAGAATTCGCTCCCCTGATGCTTTTCCCGGAGAAAAGTTTTCTCCTCTTTTTTTCTTTGAAGTCTTCAATGTGGTTGTTTTAGGAGCAATCTTTCCCCTATTTTTGCATCAGGAGAGTTTTTCCCATTAATTTTGTTTAGGGAAAGGAAAATTAAACAAGGACGCTTCATGCCGGGTTAATAACCGTACATAATGCGCCCTTTTATGCTGCTCTTGAAGTAATGGTCAAAATGAAATATAATAGCATACAAGGCGTAAGTGGCAGCTTAATGCTGTACTTGTACGGGTGCCTGTTACCCTACATGAGCGCTGAGGTGGTTGCGACACCTCGGCGTCACTGCGCCTTTTTTAGTTTAATTTCCCTTTCGGGTATATTATATAGTAAAACATGGAATAATTCAATGATTATTGTAAAATTTTGCGGTGGTAATTCAACAGGTTCACATTATTATTTATTCTCTTGTACATTTAAACGGTTATGATCTAAATCCGTTTTCTTAACTCTTCATAATCTTCAGGTGAAATTTCTATATCTTTGTATGCCGGTGGGCTGAAAGCAAGGCAGCTATTGTCTTCACTGAAAAAGCACAAAAGCAACTTTAAATTGAATGTTCCAGGGAAAATTCAACCTGCTCGTGCCAAAATCATTTTTAAATTTATTTCCATTCCAACTTCTCTTTCAACAAAGACAATGCGATTTGGAACGCTTTGATCCTGCGTATAAGTAGAGTGTGCTGGGAAGTGCCCTGTCTCAACTTTGGCAGTACCTTTTCACACTTGCTGATTGTAGATTCTATAGATCGGATTGCTTCTTTTAATTCTTCTTCACTATAATGATTCATATAATTTGCTCCCTTATGTATGTTTGAAGTCAAATGTTCTTGTGTTTGACTGAAAGTGAAAAACTGAAGAACCATACTCAAAAACTATTCCTAATATAAATCTTATTATTAAAAGTTCAAAAAATAAGTTTACCTCTTCTCTTCTTCAGATTCAAGTAAGTTTCCGGTTTTTTGACCCATAAAATCATACACATCACCTGTATAGGGATCAACTTCAAAGAATGCTCCTGTTCCTTTTCCCGGATTGGCCCAGGAGAACATATAATATCCTGTTTCCGTATCAATACCATCATAGGAGTAACCTTTATCTGGTCTTGTATCGTCGGACCCATGTGATTTTACTAATAACTCCAATGCTTCCTCCGGACTTATTTTAACTACTTTCTCCGTTCCTTCTACCCCGCTTTGAAAATTTAACTGCTCTCTCTGCCTGATCATAAAGGTTACAGGGTTTGAAAACACTGATGGTTCATGTGGTACAAACGTAATACTTCCGTCAGAATTAAATATGAAACTTAACTTTTTTTGAAAAGAGCCATCTTCGGACTGAACCATATGGTCAAAATATCCCTCTGAAGTTTTCGTTGCGATACCCTTTTCAAATTTTATATTCTCCCCATCCTGTAATGTAATCCTGAATTCAAATTTATCATAATAGGCATTTTTTATTTCCAACTGTATATCTTCTGTGCTGTATTCCGAAATCCATTTGCCGTTATAGCTTCCAAGAGGGTATGGCGCAAGATAGTCACCATTGAAATATTGCTTAAGCGCATCTGTCCATTTTTCAATATAGTCGTAGGTGGCCCACTGTGCCATAATTATCTTTGTATCTTTTGGCACAGGCAGGCTCAACACTTCGCTCCCTATCTTCCCGTTAACCAGCTTGCGAAATGAAATCCTGTCCGGTAGTTGTATTATAATCATATCTTTTGTTGGTGAGCATAACGCATCTACAACCAACGGGAAGGCCTTTTCTATTTCATCCCAGGGAACGAATAATTCATCAAAAGCAGTTACCTCCTTTGGCAGCGTTAAGGGTATTTCAAGACCAAACATTTTATACCAGCTCCATACCTGATGAAAACCATGACAAACATAGGCTGTAAATTTTCCGTCATTACGCCTGATAGCCCAATTGGAGAAGCCTTGTTCAGGTATTCTTTTCGACAGAGATGTACTTAACATTGCTGTTGTATCTGTAATAAGCTTCATCTGTTTTTCATCTTTAATGACATTCTTGATATTTAATGTTGTATTATCCAAGGTTTTTACAAAGGCCATATCTCCACCTACTGTTCTTATTTGATCCAGTTGAAAATAAATATTGTCAATGGAATAGAATTTATTCCCGACGAAATTCAGCTTTTCCTCGTATCTAGTGATATGAAATTCATTTATGTATGTTCTGATTTCAGCAGGCTGATCCGCCTTAAAACAGCTTATGTAGGAAATATTGTTGTTGTGGCTGTTTCATCCAGTTTCCAGAAGTAATCACCATAGGGGGTAATTATGAAATCTCCCTGGTAATATACCTTCAGGGAATTACCTTCAGGAGCTATCCAATAAGTTTTATAGGGATATGATGTCCCCAGAAGAATGCCGGAATTGAATTCATGGCCTCTTTCATCCAATATTGGAAGGTTCTCAAAATCACCTATATAGTAGTCTTCACCATACGCGTTTGATTTGAATATTAAGTTATTTCTATAGGGCATGACATTATATATTTGCTTAACCATATTTTCCTTCATCACTGCATTGGCCAATAATATATCTTTACAGGCGGTAAATTCAAATAAATAATCAGAAGTGCTTTCATTTATGTATTTTCCGTTCCCTTTTGCATACAGGCCATCAAACCTGACCATATCACATTTAAACAGACTGAATGCTTTAGCCCCATTGTATAAAAACCTGCAGTTCTTAAAAGATGAATTTCGGACAGAATGAAGCTTTACGGCTTCCTTGACGCAGCCAATGATATCCGTGTCAGACACTTGTACATAACTTGAATTCCGAGCTACCAGTCCATTACCTCCACAACCGTACAATATACAATTGGTTATTATCAAATTAGTGCTGTCAGCTATGTTAAATATGCCGCTCGGGCATCCATTATCCTGCTCAGCATGTCCGATACGAAGATTTGTGAATCTGATGTTTTCGCTGTTCGTTATCTTTATTTCGTTGTCGGGTCCGCTGAATATAAGGTGATATGGCAATTCATTAAAGGATTCTATTTTAAGGTTTTTGATATTATCAATTGTAATGCTGCCGTCTATTTCCAATTCATCTGTGTATTTTTCAATTGGGCATTTGAAAGACATCACAACGTATTAAGTTGGTATATCAGGCCTTTATTCATAATCCCAATGGTTATATTTGCATTCAGGAAAAGTTATACTGGAATTTTCGCATCCATATTTGCTTTGTTTACAAGCATGTTTTGGTTCTCTGTTCCGGCTGAAAGCAGTCCTCAGGTTTTGGAATTTTTAGCATTTGAAATGGAGTATCTCAAGGGTGCCTGGACAGCTCCCAAAATAATAATGAGTCTGGCAGTCCCTTTATTTTTCTTTATGCTTCTGACAGCAGCATGGAAAAGAAACTGGAAATGGCTTATAGGCGTCATTATAGGGGCAGCTGTTTTAAAATTTATATGGAGTGTTGCCTTTAGCGGTGAAGCAGGCATGTCCATTCTAAAACCTGCAATTCTGGGCCTGATTGTCTGTATTGGTGGACTGGGCTTTTATTTTAGAAAGCAAAAGAAGACTGCTAAAAATTGAGTAATTGGCAAAGTTTCTGATGATACAACATGAGCCAGACGAGAAAACTGTTCGTCTGGCTCTCTCTTGGTGGAGCTAAAGGGATTTGAACCCTCGACTTCTACACTGCCAGTGTAGCACTCTCCCGCTGAGTTATAGCCCCATATTTGTAAAGTTCAATGCTCTTGGCTTTAAAATGAGTTCACGAATTATTCTAATATAATACTGAGTAATAGTCAACACCTTCTGCAAAACAGCAGTGTCAATAAAAACTGTTTTCATTGCCGGATACTGTATTACAGCATTTTTGTTTATCTGTGACCTTGACAGAACAATATTTACAGAGAAGTTGTCGAACTGTCAACTTTTTAAAAACTTTCCCCCACTCTCCCCTTCCTATACATGTATTATCTCCGTTGAATAATCCACCAGCACAGCCCGGCCTTCATTTTCAACAAAATTGACGATGTTAGACAAAATACTGTCTACATGGGCTGTTTCATTGGAAACACATGCTACACCGACAATTGTGCTTTTCCATATATCATTCAGGTCCACTTCTGCAACAGAAGCGTTAAACCTTGATTTTATGCGTTCAATTATACTCTTCACTATATGCCTCTTTTCTTTTAAAGAAGACACTCCGTCCATAGACAGTTTTATCTTTAATACGCCTATAACCATTCTTATCATCTCCCGGACAAGTAGTATTACCAAACAATTTAATAATAAATCAATTGCTCACTTTTAACAATAATACCGGTTTCAGAGCAAACTAACCTCTAGGGTACGCATTTTAATTGCTATATATTTTTTGCCATGTTATACTTTTATCTGATGCAAAAATGCATATATTAAATACTACAAAGGCGGTGCTGACAATATGCCTTTTGACGGACTGGTAGTTAAGAGCATATCGCTGGAACTTTCAGAAAAGCTTAAGGACGGAAGAATTGAAAAGATTTATCAGCCGGAAAGAGATGAACTTATTTTAAGTATATGGACAAGAAACGGAAATTATAAATTGCTTTTAAGTTCAAGTCCAAATCATCCAAGGATTCACTTAACAAAGGCAGAAAAGGAAAACCCCCTCTCCCCGCCTGCTTTCTGCATGCTCTTAAGAAAGCATTTATCAGGCGGAAGGATAATTGATGTAGCATTCCATGATTTTGAAAGAATCGTTTCCCTTCACATAGAATGCTACAATGATTTGGGTGATCTTGTAGTTAAAAAACTGGTTATCGAAATTATGGGCAGGCACAGCAATATAATACTTGTAAATGAAAATGGCAGAATACTTGATTCCATAAAGAGAATTACCAGCGAAATAAGCAGTCTTCGTGAAGTACTGCCAGGCATGGAATACATATTGCCTCCCGCCCAGGATAAAATCAGCCCTGAAAGTGTGGAAACAGAAAACATTTTCATTAATGCAAAAGAAAGCAACACAGGGATTTCCCGCTTTTTACTCAATAACATAAAAGGGTTCAGTCCGCAGGTTTGCAATGAAATTTGCAGCAGAGCTGATATTGATTCCAATACTCCTGTTTCAGCATTATCATCCGAACAGATTGAAAAAATCAGATTGAATTTGAAAGGGATTATCGACAAAATAAAATCTAACGAATACACCCCATGTGTTTTCTTTAATTCTGAAAGCGACAAACCTGTCGACTTTCATTGCTTCAGGCTTGGCATTTACGAAAAAGGCAAGGTCTTTGATTCAATCTGCAAAGCTGCAGATTATTTTTACTACGAACGGGATTTGTTTGACAGAATACTTCAGAAAAAATCATCTATAGCCCGGGTGTTAAATAACAATATAGACAGATGCCTGAAGAAAAAAGCCATTCAGGAAGAGGAATTAAGGGAGTCTTCCGGCAGAGATCTGTTTAAGCTCTACGGAGAACTTATTTTGGCAAATGTATATAACATCAGGCCGAATTCAAAGGAAATTATGGTATTGAACTATTACAGCCAAAACAATGAACAAATTGTTATTCCCCTTAACCCCAACAGGACTCCGCAGCAAAATGCGCAAGCTTTTTTCAAGAAATACAATAAGGCAAAGAGCGCTTATGCTCATATCAGTAAACAGCTTGAGGCAACTTTGCAGGAGCTTTATTATCTTGAAAGCGTCCAGCAAATGCTGGAAAGCAGCTCTTCCTATAAAGAAGTTGACGAGATACGGGATGAGCTCATAGAACAGGGATATATCAAGCAAAAGAAGCAAAAGAGCAATATTGGAAAGGATTTGCCTTTAAAACCCCATCACTATAAATCTTCCGACGGGTTTGATATTTTTGTCGGCAGGAACAACAAGCAAAATGATCATCTTACATTGAAAAGGTCTAAACCCGATGATTTGTGGTTTCATACACAAAAAATACCAGGAGCCCATGTTATTGTCAGAACCCAGAAAGGGCCAATCCCGGACAGCACACTTTATGAGGCTGCACTGCTGTCTGCCTTTTACAGCAAGGCCCATTATTCTTCCAATGTACCGGTTGACTACACAGAAGTTAAAAACATCAAAAAGCCGGCAGGTGCAAAACCTGGAATGGTCATATATGAAAACTACAGGACAATAATTGCCACACCTTCGGAATCCAAAGTAAACAGTATTTTAAAAGTTGATTAGAATAATGATTGCAGCTATAATGTAAATATTAACAAAAAGACAATGTTTCATATACTGACCATGCATTTATAAAATTTATTAAATATCAACGTATGCAACGGATATTACTAACACGTTTAAGATATTATAAATATTTGGAGGAATTTATATGTTTTCGAGAGAAATTACAGAACAGCTTGGGAGTTCGTCATTTATCAGAAAAATGTTTGAAGAGGGCAACAGATTAAGGGAAATATATGGTGCTGAAAATGTGTTTGATTACAGCATTGGAAATCCGGAAATCGAACCCCCTGAAGCTGTAAAGGAAGCATTGAAAAGACTTGTATTGGACGATACACCCGGAGCCCACCGTTATATGAGCAATGCAGGTTTCACTGATGTTCGCAGCAAGATAGCTGAAAAATTAAAAGAAGAAAGCGATGTGGATATCAGTGGAGAACACGTAGTCATGACCTGCGGGGCTGCAGCAGCCATAAATGTTGTTTTGAAATCAATATTAAATCCTCAGGAAGAGGTTATTGTATTCTCACCCTACTTTGTTGAATATTTATTTTATATTAAGAATTATCAGGGCAAACCTGTAATAGTCAAAGCGAACGAAGAAACTTTTGAACCGGACCTGGAAAGGCTTGAGGCCGCCATTACACCTCTTACAAAAGCAATAATCATAAATACACCAAACAACCCTACAGGTGTTGTTTATAAAAAAGAAGTGCTTCAAAAGATGGCGGAAGTCTTAAAGCAAAAGGAACAGGAATATGGCACTACAATTTTGGTTATATCCGATCAACCCTATGACAAGATTATATTTGACGGGGTTGAACTTCCTTCAATATTGAAAATTTTCCAAAACTCAATTATTGTTAACTCATACAGCAAGTCATTGGCCTTGCCTGGTGAAAGAATCGGATATATTGCTGCAAATCCTTTAATTGAAAATATTGAAACCCTGATGGGATGCTTTACCATGTGCAACCGGATTCTAGGTTTTGTAAACGCCCCTGCCCTGTTTCAGAAAGTTGTTTTGGAGGCAATTGACGCAACGGTTGATATTGAAGAGTATAAAAAACGCAGGGATATATTGTACAACCACCTGATTAAGCTCGGGTTCCGGTGTGTAAAGCCCCAGGGTACTTTCTACCTGTTCCCCGAAAGTTTAATCTCTGATGATATTGAATTCGCCCAGGCAGCTCAAAAGTACAACCTCCTTTTTGTACCTGGCAGCGGATTTGGATGTCCCGGGCATTTTCGGATTTCCTACTGCATAGATATGAAAATTATTGAAAACTCCCTGCCTGCTTTTGAGAAGCTGGCAGCAGAATTTAAATAAACATGAACAATCTTGAGTAAATGCAGCTTAAAATTAAACAAAAACCTGTTTTCATCCATTATTCAGAGAATGCAAAAGACTTAATAATAAGTAATAAGCCCGGTATGTTCCTCCTAACCTGGAGGAGATAATAACCGGGCTTTATTTTCTAAAAATGAAAAGTGTTCAAGCCTAATCCCTGCGACTTTGAAAAGAAAAAAATTTCTGCAAGGTAAGCAAGGGTATGGATGAAAGTTTTAATCCCTGGCCACAATAACCAGCAACAGGCCGCTTTTTATCGAAATTTCTGCTTTGTCTCCGACAAACTCATTACTCACGCCAAAGGATGAACCAAAGGTGATTACTGCGTCCTCCAATTTATAAAACAGTCCCTTTGTAGTTACACCAGTTACCTTTTCGGTCAATGCAAGAAGGGTAACCTTGGCGTTTTCTTTTCTTTGCAATGATATCTTATCATCGATAGCCCTTATCTCATTATGCTCGTTGATGATTGTACATTTGATGCCTCTTTTCAGCATGGCGGCAATAAGAAATATATTGGAAAGGGAATGGTCCGCCCTGGTTCCAAGTCCGCCTAATATGGTTATTTCGGTAAAGCCCCGCTCTGCCGCAATATTCACGGCAAGTTCCGTATCCGTCATATCCTTCATTACCGGAAATTTAATAATCTCAATGCCCGAAGTTTTGTAAAAATCCATGTTTTCTTCGGAGATGGAGTCAAAATCCCCGACCAAAAGATGAGGCATAATGTCAAGCTTTTTCAGGTGGGCGGCAGCTCCGTCCGCACATATAATAAAATTGCGCTTGCCATCAAAAAGGCTTTTGTAAAAATCATAATCATTTATTAACCCGTTTGCAACAATGATAGCCCGGCGGTTCAAGAATTTCTTATCTTTTGCAGGCAAAAACTTGTCATCTCCTTTAGGCCAAACCTCAGCATCTCTTGCAGGCAAACCACATCATCCTCTGTAAGCATTTTCCCTTAATTTCCGTATCACTCCTTCAGTATCATCAGATCTGAAAATGGTTGATCCGGAAACAATAATATTTGCTCCTGCACGGGTAACATCATATATGTTTTCAGTATCAATCCCGCCGTCCACTTCTATATCAACATTGAGCTTTCTTTCTTCTATCATCTTGCGCAGCATGGAGATTTTGTCAACACATGAGGAAATGAATTTTTGCCCTCCAAACCCCGGGTTTACGGTCATTAGGAGAACCATGTCAACATCCGGGAGAATATGGTCAAGGGTGGCCAGAGAAGTTGCAGGATTCAACGATACAGCGGGTTTTATTCCCCTTTGCCTGATCTTTTGTACAACGCGGTGAAGATGTTTTGTGGCTTCAACATGTACAGTAATTATATCCGCTCCCGCATCCGCATAATCATCAATGTAAACATCCGGGTTATCTATCATAAGATGAACATCGAAAACCAGATTTGTTGTTTTCCTCAAACACTTTATTATCGGAGGTCCTATCGTAAGATTCGGGACAAAATGTCCGTCCATTACATCAATATGTATATAGTCGGCCCCGGCCATTTCCACTTTTTTTATTTCCTCTCCCAATTTTGAAAAGTCCGAGGACAGCAGCGAAGGTGCAATTTTTATCACTGGTTTCACATCCTTTGTATGTTAATTTGCCTGGGGAATTTAGTACTTTTTTTGCTGCTTTAAGCTGCCGTAGATTTCAATATATCTTTCATACCTTCCCCTGTCAATGCTTCCGTTTTCCAATGCTTCTTTAACCCCACAGCCCGGCTCTGATATGTGGCTGCAACCGTTAAATCTGCATTCTGACAATTTATCCCTGAACTCCGGGTAATAATGCCCAAGATCCTTGTATTCAATCAGATTTACATCATATAAGCTGAAACCTGGCGTATCCACAAGAAAACCTCCGTTTTTCAGTTCAAAGATTTCGGCATGCCTTGTTGTATTCTTTCCTCTTTCTATTTTTTCGCTTATACTTCCTGTTTCCATTATCCATTCATCTCTAATATTGTTCAGAATGGTAGATTTGCCGACACCCGACTGTCCTGCCAGAACAGTTATTTTATTTTCAAGCATTTCATTGAGTATATCCATTCCTTCTCTTGTCTTTGAGTTAAGCGCAACCACGGGGTATCCCAGGCAGTTGTAACACTCTTTTACTTTCTCTTTCACATTGCAGACATCGAGATCAATTTTATTGACTACTATAATGGGGTTTATTTTTTTGGATTCGGCAGTTATCAGAAGTTTATCCAAAAGAAGAAAATCCGGTTCCGGGCTTCTTGCAGCCAAAACAATGGCAATCTGGTTTACGTTGGCTACTTTAGGCCTTTCCAGATATGAAAATCTGGGTTCTATTTTTCTAACAACACCTGTTTTTTTCTCGGAATCCAGAATTTCAAATACAACCCTGTCTCCGGGAAGGGGAACTATTTCATCCTTTCTGAAAACCCCTCTTGCCTTGCATTCAAAAATACCCTCCTGGGATTTGACATAGTAAAAACCGCCGATTCCTTTGAGTATAAGCCCTAAAGGCAATATATTACCTCCCCTGATCATCTGCATATGTTTGTTCAATTGGTTCTTCATTATCAAGTTTTGTATAAAGCTTGGTCTCTCCGCCAACCGGAATGGGGATGGATAAATTAAGGGGAAAGTCTGATTTTTTTCTGCATTCGTTAATTAAAGTTTCGGATTGCTGTGTATCTGAAGGCGTTACAATAACCACCACCATTATTTCATCGCCATATTTTTTATCGTCCAACAGTATTATTTTTATACTCTTCAGCTTTCTTGCTTCCTGAGCATTCTCAAAATACAGGTCCACCGGTGTGCCTTCATCTACGATATCCGAGGCTACAGGCTCCTGTTTTACTATTTTGTAATGGTTGCCTCCGCCTTCAGGATAAATCTTTCCTATTGTGAGATTGGCAGCCTCGATTAAACCTACGGCCTCCTCCCAGGTTTTGCCTATTAAGTTTGGTACAACCGTACTTTTATAATCAGGTCCGGTACTTCTGTAAATGACAATAGCAGTTCCCACTTTCACCAGACTGCCCGGTTCCAGGGAAGTTTCTATCACAGCGCCGATTGGAACCGTATCATGAGACATGGGTTGGGTTACCGGGTAAAGACCAAGATTCTGCAATTCCTCCTGGGCTTTTCTGTAATCCTTGTTTGTTACGTCAGGCACTTCAACCATATGGGGGCCATCACTTACTGTAAGAACTATGACACTGAAACCTCCGGGCGTTAAAGTTTTATCGGGCTCAATGGATTGCTCCACAATTTTGTCCTTATCAAATTTGTCGTTGTACACTCTTTTGACCTGCATGTCTATCCTGGCTTCTTCGAGTTCGTTTTCCACTTCCCCGATATATCTTCCAATATAATTTCCAACCACAAAATCGTCGGGTTTAAGGTTTATTGAAGGTGCAACAAGCTTATAGGTAATATAACCGAATATCAGAATTATAATAAAAGATGTAGCCAAAGCAAACCAAACAGTCAGTGTATTCCCGCCCGTCAACTCCTTGTCTTTTGTTTTGCTGCTCATCGTCAGCTCATCCTCCGGAATTATATTTTCATTATCTATAGGTTTAAAGGCTATAGTAGGATTATCAACCAGAGAATCATTCATTGAAATATTCCTGTCGGGTTCCTTCAATACTCCCTCAAGGTCTATTAACATTTCTTTTGCTGATTGATATCTCTTTGTCTGGTCTTTTTCCATAGCCTTCAATATAATATTATTGACACTTTCAGGAATATCTTTCTCCAATTCTATTGGTTCCTGAGCTCTTTCCTGAATATGCTTCAAGGCAACCGTGACCGGTGTATCACCGTCAAAGGGAAGCCTTCCGGTTATCATTTCATATAAAGTGACCCCTAAAGAGTAAATATCAGATTTCTCATCAATATATTTTCCCCTTGCCTGTTCGGGAGAAGAATAGTGGACAGAACCAAATACATTGCCTGCAGAAGTCAAAGTGGAAGTTGTTACTGCCCGGGCAATGCCAAAGTCTGCAACCTTGGCCACTTTTTCCCTGGTAATAAGAATATTGTGCGGTTTTATATCACGATGGATAATTTTATTTTTATGAGCATGACTAATGGCGGAACAAACCTGTATTGCAATACCTACAGCTTCTCTCCAGGGAAGGCATGTGTTATTGACAATATGCTGCTTTAAAGTAATTCCGTCAACAAGCTCCATTACTATATAATGAATATCATCCTCATGCCCTACATCATAAATGGACACAATATTTGGATGTGAAAGGCTGGCAGCGGACTGGGCTTCATTCAGGAAGCGTTTTAAAAAATTGTCATCGTTGGTAAATTCAGGTTTTAAAATTTTGACAGCAACAAGCCTGTTGAGAAGTTTGCATCTGGCTTTGTATACTACTGCCATTCCTCCTCCGCCGATTTTTTGAAGAAGTTCATATCTATTCCCTAAAACCTTTCCAATCATCAAGAAGCACCTCTATAGGTAAAACTTGTTCTTATTATTAACAAGTCTTATTTTTATCATTTGTACTGCGGCTTTTTTAAAATGCTGCAATCTATTATGCACTGCCCTGCTCTTTAATCTTTAATGCCATAAAATATCTAATAAAATGAGTTGAACTGGCTTCTCATACAGTATATTTGAACAAATTGCAACTCTGATTCCAATAATGTATATCAAGTTCAACCGCTGCGGCCTGTCACATGCTCATAAAGCCGCGTTACAAGCAGTGTAAATGTGGCTTGTTCAAGAAAATGCCACAACCGTTATATTATCTTCGCCGCCTTTTTCGTTTGAAAGTTTTACAAGCTCATCGCAGGCTTCCTGCAAATCACTGTGTTTTTCAATAACATCAAGCAATTCTGATTCATCAAGCTTATTAGTCAATCCGTCGGTGCATAAAAGGTATATATCATTGTCCATATATTCCGACTCATATGTATCAATGGCAACATCACCCGAAAAACCGACAGCTCTGGTAATTACATTTTTCCTGGGGTGATATTTTGCTTCCTCCCTGGTCAGTGTTCCTGAGCTGATCAATTCCTCAATATATGAGTGATCCGTAGTCAATCTTTTTATACTGCCGTTTCTGATCAAATACACTCTGCTGTCTCCAACATGACCGATATAAACCTTGTTTCCATGTGTAAGACATACAATAATAGTCGTGCCCATGCCATGATTTTTAATGTTGGCTTTGGCATTTTCATATATCTTGTTATTTGCATCCTTGATGCTGTTTGATATGACATCGGTTATGCTGCTTGCCGAATCATAACGGTGTTTATGTATATATTCGGTTACATGATCGACAGCCATTTTGCTTGCAATTTCTCCGGAATTATGCCCGCCCAGTCCGTCAGCAACAATAAAGCAATAGGGTTTGCCAGCATTATCGAAGATTATTCTATAGCTGTCTTCATTAATTTTCCTGACAATACCTTTGTCACTTCTGGCACCAAATCTCATTACCCTTCACTCCTTCACCAAACCTCTTCTTAGCTGGCCACACGCTGCATTTATATCGCTGCCCAATTCACGCCTTAATGTTACTTCAATACCGTTTTTCTCCAGTATATCCTTAAATATACCGGTTCTTTCTTTGCTGGTTTTTTCAAATTCTGTTCCTTCTACTTCATTTACCGGGATAAGATTAACATGGCTTAGCATGCCTTTAATTAAAAAAGCAAGTTCATGGGCGTTTTCCTTCGAATCATTCAAACCCTTGATAAGTGCATATTCAAATGTAATTCTTCTTCCTGTTTCCTCAGTATATATCTTACATGCTTCGATTAATTTGTCAATAGAATACTTCAGATTGACAGGCATTAATTTATTCCTTAACTCGTCGTTTGGCGCATGAAGGGAAATTGAAAGGGTTATGGGAATATTTTCCTTTGCAAGATCCAGTATCCGGGGGACCAGGCCGCATGTAGACAATGTTATATGCCTGTATCCAATATTCAACCCACCCTTGTGATTGACCAGCCTTAGAAACCTGACTACATTATCATAGTTGTCAAGAGGCTCCCCAATGCCCATGATCACTATATTGCTTATGCGTATGCCAGCATCCTTTTGTATTGTTATTAATTGCCCGAGCATTTCACCGCATGTCAGGTTTCTTGCAAATCCAATCCCCGTTGAGGCGCAAAACCTGCAGCCCATTCTGCATCCCACCTGTGAAGAAATGCAGGCGGAATAGCCATAGGTATATTTCATAAGTACGCTTTCAACTACATTATTATCATGAAGTCTGAACAGGTATTTTTTTGTTTCATCCTTTTTGGACTCAAGTTTTCTTAAAATATGCAAAATTCCGGTATGAAACCGTTCATCCAGCAACTGACGCAAAAGTTTGGATATGTTTGTCATTTCATCAACTGAGGCAATACCTTTGTTAACCCATTGAAATATCTGCTTTGCCCTGAATTTTTCAACACCTGATTCGTTTAATAGTGCTTCAAGTTCTTCTATAGTACAATCCAACAAATTCTGTTTCACTTTTTTACAGTTCCTCCTTACAAACGGGGATTCAGCGACTCCTTCTGAATCTGGCTATAAAAAAGCCGTCAATCTGATGAACATGAGGGAAAACTTGTACAAAACCTTGTTTTGTTGTAGTACCGGCCAGGCTGGCTGGAATATAACCATCCAGGGATTCTTTCTCAAATTCCGGATGCTCATTCAAAAATGCCTCTACTACTCCCTGGTTTTCATCCTTTTGTATGGTGCATGTGCTGTATACAATTACACCCCCGGGCTTTACATAGCGGGCTGCATTATCCAGTATTTTAATTTGTATTTTTCTCAAAGATTCAAGATCTTCGGGCTTTCTTCGCCATTTTATGTCGGCCTTTCTCCGGATTATGCCAAGGCCGGTGCATGGCGCGTCAACAAGCACCCGGTCAAACTTTTCTTTAAGTGTTTCATCAAAAACAGTGGAATCGAAAACTTCTGTTTTTACTATATCTATACCTAATAACGAAGCCGCATCCCTTACAAGCTTCACTTTTTGGGGGTGGACATCCCTTGCCAGAACCATACCCCTGTTTTTCATAAGCTGTGCGATATAAGCTGTTTTCCCACCCGGCGCACTGCAAAGGTCTGCCACATTCTCTCCCGGTTGAGGGTCAAGAATCCTGACTGCAAGCATTGAACTCTCGTCCTGGACCTGAAAAAGCCCGGTTTTATGTGCTTTAAGATCTGCAACGGATACAGTTCCCTTTAATATTAAGGCATCTTCGACATACTTGCCATGTATCGCTTCAACACCTTCAGAGTTCATCCTGGCAATCAATTCGGAAGGATTGGTCTTGAGGGTGTTTGTGCGAATTGTCAACTCAGGGGGATTGTTGTTTGCATCAAGCAAATTTTCAGTAAACTCCCTTCCCAACCATTTTGTCCAATATTTTACCAGCCATTCAGGATGAGAGTATTTAACAGACAGGTATTTGATAGTATCTTTATTTGGATCAGGATATTCGATGTTGTTTTTATTTCTTGCCACATTCCTTAAAACTGCATTTACAAAATTGCTGGAGGCTTTGTGTCCATATCTTTTGGACAGCTTGACGCATTCATTGCAGGCTGCAGATTCCGGCACCCTGTCCATGAAGATAATCTGGTAAACTCCAAGTCTTAATATATTCAAAATCCATTGAGACATTTTAGAAAGTTTAATTTTTGAAAAGAGTGAAATAATGTAATCCAGTGTCAACTGCCATTTTATAACACCATAAACAAGTTCGGTGATAAATGCCCTGTCCTGGGTGCCAAATTCAGAGTTTTTAAGATGATTGTTAAGGGCAATATTTAAATATGCCTCTTTTGAAGTTATATCATTAAGAATTATCAATGCGGTTTCCCGTGGTTTATCCAACTGACTTATTAAAATCACCTTTTCTGTTTGATTTATAAAAATTACACCTGCTTATACGTATGGCAAATGGCCGTTTAGTGCTTACTCCTTCACAAATACGTCACCTTTGTTTATTTTGTGCCCGCAAAGGTATTCTTCTGTGAACATTTTTCTGCAGTTATCCATTTGCAGTTCCAAAACTTTCAACGTACCCTTTCCGCATTCTACTATTAAACTGCATTTATCTACATCAACAACAGCCCCGGGTTGCTGTCCGGTTCTTTGGTTGTCTATTATTTCCGCTTTCCATATCCTGATCCGGCAACCATTTAAATAAGTATAAGCTCCGGGCCATGGGTTTGTGCCCCTTATAAGATTGCAGATATCCCGGGCGCTTTTGGTCCAGTCAATATTTCCCATATCTTTATTGAGCATGGATGCATATGTGGCTTCATCGTTATTCTGGGGTACAGGAGTCAAAACACCCATTTCCAGCTTTTTCAGGGTTTCTTTCAAAATTTCTGCACCCATTATGGAAAGCTTGTCGTGAAGCTCTCCGGCAGTCATGTCATCAGGAATATTCATTTCTCTTCTTAATAAAATATCTCCCGTATCCATTCCCTCATCCATAAGCATGGTTGTAATACCGGTCACTTTTTCACCGTTTATTATAGCCCACTGGTAGGGGGCAGCACCTCTGTATTTTGGCAGCAGAGATGCATGAACATTTATACACCCTAATCTTGGTATATCCAACACCCTTTTTGATAGAATCTTGCCATATGCCACCACAATAATCAAATCAGGGGACATACTCCTTATAAGCCCGACAAATTCTTTTGTTTTTACTTTTTCTGGCTGGTAGACATTTATACCGCAGGAAAGAGCAAATTCCTTTACCGGCGGCGCGCATAGCTTCTTCCCCCGGCCTTTCGGCTTATCCGGCTGGGTAATAACAGCAGGGATCTCATATCCTTCTTCTATCAGCATTTTAAGGCATGGTACGGAAAACTCCGGCGTACCCATAAAAATTATCTTCAAAGTACAACAACTCCTGAATTACTAATAGTCAACATGTTTTTTAATACCTTTTGTTTAGTTGGTTAAAAAATTCTCCACAGGGAAATTTCATCCTTTATGCATTCTCATTCATTGTTCGTTTCGTCTTTATTTTTACTCTTGCGTTTTTCATCAATTTCCTTCTCGGTCAGAATCCTTTCCGCCTTGTCAATAAACAGTATACCATCCAGGTGGTCTATTTCGTGGGACAATATTATTGCTCTCAATCCTTCAGCTTCAATTTCCACTTTTTCACCATCCGTGTTCACAGCATCAACCTTCACTTTAAGGGGCCTTTTCACTTCACCGTAAACCCCCGGAACGCTAAGACAGCCTTCAATTTCCATCTGTTCCCCGGATTGCTCTTTGATAACCGGATTTATGAGCTTCAAAAGCTCAGTCCCGTCATCCAACACAATTATTCTTTTGAGTATTCCCACCTGGGGTGCCGCAAGGCCAACACCATCACTTTTATACATGGTTTCTACCATATCTTCTATAAGAACAAGGGTCCTGTCATCAATTTTTTCAACATCTTTTGAAATCTTCCTCAGTACCTTGTCTGATTCCTTCCTTATATTCCTGACAGCCATAATAGCCTCCTGTAAAAAAAGAAATATTTTATTATATAAATAAATATACCATTCAAAATTGCTATTAATCAAGTGAAGCAAAATAACTGATTTCCCCGGCCGCTAACCCCGGTATCCCGGAAAAACCGTACCTACCCCGGCCTTACAGCAGGTTTGACGGGTTTATGTCGGTACTTAATGCAACGATTCTTCTATTATTGGATTTGTAAAAATCATCACTTATTTTAGCAAGTATCCATATTAACCTTTCCTTATCCTCACACTTTAAAACTATTCTCCACCTGAACCTGTTTTTTATTCGGGAAAGTGGAGATCTGGCAGGTCCTAAAACCTGGCAGCACTCAACATTTGGCAAATTCAGAATATTTTTTTTCACTTCTTCCGCCTTGCTGTATACAACCTTGTCATTGCTGCCAGAAAGCAGTATTACTGCTATATTTGTAAAGGGAGGATAATTAAGCTCTTTTCGGAGTATAATTTCCTGCCTGTAAAATTCATCATAATTGTGGGTGCAGGCAGCTTTTATACTAAAGTTTTCGGTATTGTAGGTCTGTACAATTACTTTTCCCGGATGCTCACCCCGCCCGGCTCTTCCGGCAACCTGGGTTATAAGCTGAAATGTTCTTTCGGTTGCTTTGTAATCCCCCATGTTCAGTATGCTGTCCGCTGCAATCACCCCCACGAGGGTAACATTTGGAAAGTCATGCCCCTTTGCAATCATTTGAGTGCCTACCAGAACATTAATATTATCCTTCTTAAAGGATTCCAATATTAATTCATGGGCATTTTTAAAGCCCGTTGTATCCATGTCCATTCTTAAAACAGAACAATCGCTAAAAAATTTCCTGACTTCCTCTTCAACCTTTTGGGTGCCTGTGCCAAAATATCTGATATTATTGCTTTTGCACTTAGGACATACTTGAGGGTTAATAACAGTGTAACCACAGTAATGACATATTAACCTCTTATCATTAGCATGGTACGTCATGGAGATATTGCAATACCGGCATTTTATTACAAAACCGCAATCCCGGCAAATTACGAAAGAAGAATGTCCCCTCCTGTTTAAAAAAAGGATTGTCTGCAGGTTTTCTTCAATATTTTTCTTCATTTCGAAATATAAGCTTTTACTGAAGATTGTTTTGTTTCCTTCGCTTAATTCCTTGCGCATGTCAACAATTTCAACTTTCGGAAGATGCATTTTGTTTGGCCGCTCTGTCATTTTAAACATTTTGATTTCACCGGTTTCGGCCCTGTAATATGTTTCAACCGATGGTGTTGCGGAACCGTAGAGCAGTATTGCACTGTTTAACTCACAGCGCTTTCTTGCTATTTCAGATGCATGATATTTAGGTACAATTTCAGATTTATAAGTGTTTTCATGCTCCTCATCGATAATTATGATTCCGATGTTTTTTAGAGGCGCAAACACTGCAGAACGGGCACCGACAACCACTTTTACTTTTCCTTCCCTGATAAATTTCCATTGATCAAACCTTTCTCCCGGAGACAGGCGGCTGTGCAGCACGGCTACCTTGTCCTGGAACCTTCCTTTGAATCTTTCCACCATCTGTGGAGTCAGGGAAATTTCAGGCACAAGAACAATTGCTTCACGCCCCATATCAACAGTGTGTTTTATCAGTTGAAGATATACTTCTGTTTTTCCGCTGCCGGTAACTCCATGCAGAAGTACTTCAGAAAATTCCTTTTTGCCAAGCAGCAAATCAACTTCTTCAAGCACCTTTGCCTGCTCTGCTGTAGGAGTTTTAGGCTCTGTGCTTTCATAGTGCTTAAACTTGAAGGGGTCTCTTTTTACCTCAATATCTTTGAAATCTATGTAACCATTCTTCTTAAGGGTATTTAAAACTCCCGGGGATACTCCTGAAAACCTTATCAGGTCGGCTGTGGAGATGCATTCATTGTCTAGCAGCATCTCAAGCACCCTGATTTGCTGAATGGTTCGTATACGGCCTGATTCCATATCTTCCATTATTTCATCGGGTTCAGCTGTAAGATATGCGCCTTTTACATATTTCTCCTGAACGTTTGAAGAATATCTCTCAGTAATTTCAACCAATCCGGACTGTTCCAATTCTTTAAGAATGCCTGACAACCCGGATACCTTGACTTTCCTCAATTCGGCAAGCTCACAGACAGAATCGTTTTTCCGCAAGAATTCTATTATTTTATTCCAGTTCTTATTATCTGTTTGCACATCCCTTATAAGTTTTACATACTGCAGCGCTTTTACATTCATGCCTGATGGAATAAAACATCTGATTGCATCAGCAAAAGTACAGATATACTTTTCTTTCATCCAGCGGGCAATCTCAATTGCTTCTTCTGTCAATACAGGTGTGTCGTCAATTACCTTTTTTATGCTTTTCAAATCTTCCATGTCCGAAGTATCTTTTATATGCAAAACATAACCCTCTGAAGATTTGTTTGAGACTCCAAAGGGAACAATCACCCTTACACCCTTTTGAACTTTATCCGCCAAATCATCAGGGATGATATAGTCATATTCCTTATCAAAATTTCTGGTACAATTGTTTAATACAATAGAAGCAGTTCTAATTATAATCACCTGATTTTTTAATATTGATTATTTGATTAGGTTCAAAAACAGCCTGAACTGCCCTAAATGCAAAATCCCGGTCCATGATGTTTTACGCTCATGCTGAGCGGGTTTGCATCCTAACAAGGTAATCCGGCATGTACCACAGATAGAATGATCCTGTCTATGTAGTAATAATTCTCTTTAGGGCTTTTAACAGAAAATGGGCTATTAATCCTGTAAAACCACCCATGATGGCACCGGCTGCCATAAGAAACGGTGCATATAACAGCAGCACGGATAGTTCCTTCATTACTATTACCGCTACAAAAAGCTGCCCCAGATTGTGGGCCAGTGCCCCGGCAACACTTATGCCAATTATACTGAAATACTTCTCGTATCTTTTATACATTAGTCCCATTACTGCAGTACTTATAAGCCCGCCTGCAATACTGAACCAAAATACCAGCATGCTTCCACCATATACTGAAGCCAGTACAACCCTTGCAACCACTACCATTAAAGCGCTTTTGAAATCAAAAATCACTATTGTCATCAAGGTCATGATGTTTGCAAGCCCCAGCTTTATACCCGGTATACCAAGAGGAATTGGAAACATTGACTCAATAATGGACAGTACCAGCGCTTGTGATGTAAAGACAGACAATATTGTGATTTTTCTAGTACCTTTCAACTCCATTTCCCCTTGCAAAAACTATGATTTGAAACGTTCTCCCGGTGCCTGCACTGGTTGCCACTAATGGGTCACGCCGTCAATTTCCAGGTTTTCTCCTTCAATCTTAATCATTAACCTGTTCGGAACACATACTGCCAGTTCTCCTGTTTTGGTAAGCCAGCCGGTTCTGACGCAAACCTGGTCCGGGCAATCAGATTCTATGACTCGAATTCTTCCCTTTTCCACCAGGATTTTGTTATTGTAAATTCCATTAACTGTAAATTCCATTAATTTATCAACCGTATCAATGTTGATGCGCCTGATGGTTTGGTCCTCATACCGGATTACAGCAATTTTACTTAGGCTTTCAATTCTGTCCATATACATGGAATAACCTACATATCCGGATATTGACAATAATGCGGTAATAACCAGAAGTATTATATCACCTTTTTTCAACATACTCAAACTCACCGCTTTCGTCACTGAACCGGAATGAATCCCTTAACCCGGAAGTTGCATAAACTTTTTTGTCCTTTGTGATAAATATTCCTTCAACACCTTCGAGGTTTTCCACAAAATCAATCGACTTTTCCAGACCCATTATAAAAGTAGACGTAGAAAGTGCATCGGCATCAACAGATACATCTGCAATAATAGTTGAACTAATTAAATCAGAATTTGAGGGATAACCGGTTTTTGGGTCAATAATATGATGATAGCGCACTCCGTCCTTTTCAAAAAAACGTTCGTAATCCCCTGATGTAACCACTGTCTTGTCGGCAACTTCTACAATCCCGATATATTTTCCATTGCTTGACCTGGGATTCTGTATTCCTATTCTCCATGGACTTCCGTCAGGCTTTTTACCTAAGACAACCACATTACCGCCAAGATTGATATATGCAGAAGTAATTCCATATTCCTTATACAACCGGATAGCTTCATCACCTGCATAGCCTTTGGCTATGCCACCAAGGTCAATAGACTGGTTTTCATATCTAAGACCAGCAGAGCAGCTGTATTCATCTATGATAATATCTTCATAATTGACAAGTTTTAAAGAATCAAGGATTTCCTGCTTGTCCGGTACATTGGGATTATCAGTGCTTATTCCCCAAAGCTGTACAATTTTTCCGACTGTAACGTCAAAAGCACCACCGGTTAACCTGCTGAAGTAAACTGCTTTCTTCAACACCTGCAATGTAGATTGATCAATTGGAACCAGGCTCTTTCCTGACATCTCATTTATTTTGCTTGCATCTCCGGCGGACCTGTTAACGGTCATCAATTCCTCCAACTCAAGAATCCTTCTGTTGACAGCATCTATAGCCTTTTGGGCATTTTTTCCGTATACTCTTTGGCTGATAATTGTCCCCATTAAAAAATTCTCAGATTCAACCGGCTTTTGCCAGCCTTTGCATGCAACTAAAGCAATAATAAGTATTATGACCAAAATAGCAACCTTCAGCGTTTTGTACATGTGCGTCACCTCTGCTATAGAATATATGTTTACTTCTATTATATTCTATCACTAATTACTTAACTGATATAGACATTTAATTTTATTATTAATATTTATGTATCAAAAAACATCCAGGCAGCATTATGTATGCAGGTTACAAGGTCCCTACAGGTTAAGGAGTTAATTTTATTTAATTTGACATGTCAGTAATACATACAAGAATTGTTTGCATGATGTTTCAGGCAGCATTTCAGATCCATGGGTAAATTTCATATTTATAAATGGATTAATACGCTTTGGAAAAGCAAGAATAGTAATATGTCATCATTATATATTTGTCAGACCCATTATAAATAAATCAAATTACATATAAAAATATGCAGGTAAATTTATTATTTACCCGCCATATGTTTGAATTTATACTGAAGCATTTAAAAAAACTTCGATTATGCCAATATAAATAAATCTCGATTATTACCTATTCTCCTTGCACCCCGCTGGTTGCAAATTTATCTTCATTTTTGCATTTTTTCATTTTGGATATGGAAACTTCATATGCAACTTTAGTTATCACTTCTCCTGTTTCAAGTGTCTTCTGATATGTTCTGCTTTGGACTCTTCCCCAGATTTTCAGATTATCCCCGACATTTAAACTCTCGGAATATCTTGCATTTCTCCCCCAAGATATGCAAGGTATGTAGTCGGATTTATTATATGGACGGTTCACTGCCAACAAGATATCAGTTATTTCCCGGCCAAAGGGCGTCATTCTGTATACCGGCTTTTTGCATATAAAACCGTTTAAAAATACCTGATTGGGATTTTTGACGCTTTCAACACTGTCCAAAAGCCTGAATTCTCTAGCAAATACCGTAAGTATAAGTTTGTTTCCTTCGCTGCTGTAACTATTGTAAGAGCGGAATTGACCCTCCAGTTCAATACAGTTGCCTTTTTGAATTTTATCCTTTAAAAGACGTTCCGAAATCGTAACAGGTATTAAATCGTAAGTATTGCTTAATCTGGGTACTTCCAAATACATCCGGTAAAAACCTTCTCCATAAACTTCGTGGCTGAATTCAAGATCAGACACAACTTTACCGGCAATGGTAACCATATTGTTCTCTATAATGTTACCAACCATTAGCCCCCCACTCTCCTCTTCTTATGCTTCTGTATATCTTAAAATTTTTCTCATGTAATATTATTCATTAAATTCTTTCTTTAGAAGTAATTCGTAAAAAATAGTATCAATTAATAATTACTTAATAAGCTATTTGGAAAAAAACATTGTTGCAGTAACAAATCAATACCCTACTATATGTTTAAATACAAAGCATTGCGACGGAAACAGTAAAACTTCTTTTTAAAAAAGCAATTATTCAAATTATTCAACAATCCCAAGGCTCGTTTGCATAAGCCGGTATAAAATTCACCCAAACATTAACTACATTTATTATATTACAAATTTTAACTAATGCAAATTATATTATTCCAAATTTCCATTTTCGCAATCAAAAACATTATTTTTCTTCACTATTCGACATGCCTGCTATTTTATTTGCATTAGTATGGCAAAAGCTGGCAAGAGATTTTTTTGATACGTCTTCCAGTAAATTTATTTATTTTTTTATTCTTTGAGTCCCGTCATGGTCAATAAAGAAGTTATCCCTGTAAATCAGTTCAGAAACAGGTACAAAGGTAAACCCCTTGCTTTTTAACTGCTGCAGGATAACCGGCAAAACCTCGGCAGTATGTTTTGTGTCATTGTGAAAAAGCAGGATGGATCCAGGCTTTGTCTTGTTTATAACCCTGCTGATAATTGATTCCGGAGTTATTTCCGGTTTCCAGTCAAGGGAATC
>DUMO01000077.1 GCA_012839865.1 Clostridiaceae bacterium | reverse complement strand
TCCTTCAAAAGCTCTGCTCCTTCGACCACTACAAAGGCATCTCCACCGGATGGATCTTCAGCAGCGGGTATTTCCGGTATATCATCTCCGGTATGAATAATAACTTCCGTGAAGCTGTTCCAGTTGTTATCCGAGTTGCCATATCCCATTATTCGTACATAAACGGCTTCAACAGGTTCAAACTTGTATACTTCAGGTTTGTCGGTAGTTCCACTGGCCCCTCCTGTATGAACAGTAGTCCAGTTCACACCGTCTATTGTAGTTTGTATGTCAAAGTAGGCCTTTCTTTCGTTACCACGGAATGTGGCTATTGTAAGCCCATTGACTTTCTGAACACCGCCAAGGTAATACTGAATCCACTGCTCTCCGGCTGCAGACCACCTTGTGCCAAGATCACCATCTATGGTATTCTCAGGCACATTGCCATCGTCCCCGCTGGCAATTACACGCTTATCTGTTAATACGAAGAATGTAACTGTGTAATATATGCCTTCTTCTTCATTATTTGCATCAATAACTTTTATCTTTGCAACACCGGTAGTGCCGGGTGCCTGTTCCACCGAAACCTTATTCACATTCGAATATGCCTCAACCATTGGAACCTGTGTTGTGCCTATGGGCAATGCCACAATATATTCATATTTATCCGGTGGAGTATATTCACTGACTTCAGGCGGTGAACCGACGCCACCTCCGACAACTCCACCGACAACACCACCACCTACAACACCGCCGACAACACCACCACCAACACCTCCCGGCAGCCAGGTAGATGTTTTTGGCATCAAAATGCTATACCCAACCAAGCAGGGTGGGGATGAATGGTTTATGAACATGGACAATCCAACCATAGATCTAAGCCGTTTTGACCCAAAAACAACCATAACCAGGAACTCTGACGGCTCATGGAAAACAAGGTCCACCAAGGTCCGCATGAATGTATTCACAGCAAGTGGCTATCATCCTGAAAGAATAGATACCTACAACCAGGCTTTGCTTGCACAAAAAGGCTACATGCAGGATCCCGGAGACTGGAAGAATGTTGAAATAACAGGTTATGTAAAAGTCAATTCATTCTCTGAGGACGATAATTTTGCATGGTATGTTCGTGGCGGAAGGCATTATGACGACGAAAAGTATGAAGGCACAGCCTATAAGGGCCACCTTTTCTACAGCGGAAGAACACGTTTTGCAAAAGAACAATGGCATGCAAACGGGTACTCCTTTGCCTCCAATATTTATGACAAGATTGACGATATGGAGGACAGATGGGTAGGCATTAAATTCGTTGCGTACAATTTTGTGAAAAACGGAAAGACCTGTGTAAAGCTTGAACTATGGGTAGACGAAAACCAGAGCAAAACCAACTGGGTAAAAATAAATGAATACGTTGACGACGGCGGATGGGGTGATGAAGCATGGCCTCAGTCAGGGAAAGGCGGACCGCCATATGCGTCTCCGGACCAGATTATAACCTGGGGAGGACCAATAGTTACTTTCCGTTGGGACAGCGCAACCAACACAGACTTTAAATGGTTCAGCGTCCGAGAAATTGAACCTCCCCAGTAAATTTGGAACACAATTTAATGTACCTCTTTCTTTTCCCTCATTAACACTGTAGTGTGATTATTCTCCGGTAAGTTGCTTTAAAACTTACCGGAGATAATCATAATATATTATATTGTTTTCCCTTTTGCAAGCATGCAGCGGTACACGAATAGTCATACCCCGTTGATTGATATAGTGCCGGATGCCTGAAAGCCGCACTCTGGTTTATGGGAAAACTCACTGCCCCGGTATGGGGGCCGCAACCTTTCCATCCATGCACCGCCGTTGTTTGATTTTTTACACCATTATTAATATTTCCCACTCATATAAATATCTTCCCTACCGGTACAATTTGTTATATGGTGACAATATCTGATTCATTCTGAGCCGGGATACGCCTTCACTTTATTGACTATTCCAGCTCATTCAAATCATAGGGCGTCTCCTGATATACATAGTAGTTCAGCCAGTTTGCAAAAAGAAGGTTGGCATGCCCCCTCCACCTAACTACAGGATCCTTTTCGGGATTATCACCAGGAAAGTAATTCCTGGGTGTCTTAATCGGAAGCCCCCTTGCAAGGTCCCGTTCGTATTCGTATTTCAAGGTCAGCGGGTCATATTCGGAATGACCGGTCACAAAAATCTGTCTTCCGTTCTTTGCCGATACTATGAAGACACCCGCTTCATCAGACTCAGACAAGATTTCAAGCTCATGCACCTTTTCAATGTCTTCACGCCTGACCTCCGTATGCCTTGAATGAGGTATATAAAATACATCATCAAAACCCCTGAACAACTTTACATTTTTTTTATTTATCCTGTGCTCAAAGACCCCAAACATCTTTTCCTTCAGCGGGTGCTTGGGAATTCCGTAATGGTAATACAGCCCTGCCTGGGCTCCCCAGCATATATAAAGAGTGGAGAAAACATTGCGCACGCTCCATTCCATTATCCTGGTAAGTTCATCCCAGTAATCCACTTCTTCAAAGGAAAGTAGCTCCACAGGCGCTCCTGTTATAATAAGCCCGTCAAACCGCTCATTCTTTACATCATCAAAGGTTTTATAGAAAGTTGACAAGTGCTCAGCCGGTGTATTCTTGGATACGTGAGTCTTTGGATGCAAAAGCGCCACATCCACCTGAAGGGGGGTGTTTCCGATTAAGCGCAGGAGTTGCGTTTCCGTAACGACTTTGGTGGGCATGAGGTTCAAAATCGCTATTCTCAAAGGCCTGATATCCTGGTGTACAGCCCTTTCCTCAGTCATGACAAATATATTTTCATTGGTAAGTGTTTCGTAAGCCGGTAAATTATTTGGTATGTTTATTGGCATTGTTCCACCTCTTAAGCTTAAAATTATGAATTATATGTACCACGGTCGATTTTGGTTGAAACTTGATTTTCCGCCCGGTTTCCCGGCGCAATTCAAAGATATATGAATAATAATATAACGTCTTTTTTAAATTCATGCAAGAAGAATTTGACTTACGCCAGGTTTTGGCAGTAAATTAGTGATTTCAACATTTACAGGTGCTGCGTTAGTTACAGGAAACAAAAGCACTATCCAAATGACCCTATAATAAAGTCAGTTGAGGAAATATGAACATTCCAATAGCAGCCTCATCTATAAAAAAAGCCCGCAAACCGTTTTTATCCGGTATTTTGCGAGCTTAATGCTTTTATAATTCACGGCTTCATCTTATTTTAATCCACCAGCCTGAATTCATTATATCCCGGCTCAATGGGTTTTTCTATAAGCCGTTCGGTATGTGTACCGGAATTGCTGCTGCCCTGGGCAGAATCCCTGGCAAAAAGGGTTTCTTTCTCCCTGTATTCATAAGTGAGACCCAGATTGTCAATAACTGTAACAATCAATTCCAACTCCGTATCTTTTTCTGAGCTGAATTGAAGCGGGCTTTCATAGCCACCCATCTGAACTTTTATTCTATCATAATCTCCATCGGAATAAATCTCATCATTGTCTGCGCTCCATTCTTTACTGAAAACCGTTTTTCCGTCAGCCTGCAAGACAACTTTGCAGTAATCCATATATAACGATTTATCCCCGTCATGCTTGTTGGTGATCCCAAAATCACTGTTATATTCGACTTTTTTGTCTGTTTGCCAATAGGACGTCCCCCATCCGCGGGAGTCTATATTAATTCTGTTTTCCAGCAAATCCTTATAACACAAATCAAACAAATACTCTTCTTTCAAAACTGAACCATCAATAACGGCAGAAAAGCTTATTTCGTCATCCAGTCCCGCTTTTATGTCCACACTATAGCTTAGCCCTCCCTCGGCTTTCATGGGGACTGTGGAAACTTCTGAGTTTCTTACGGTTTTCAGCAGCACTTCACTGTTCTTTTCCATCTCCTTGAAGGTCACAGATATCCTCATATCGGCAATTTTCGTGCTCTTGTCATAGCCTAAGGTAGTGTGATAAGCATCCGCCACAACCTTTTGCTGCTCCTCCAAAGCCTGCCTTATATTGTCGGTTACAGAGCTTATTTGATTTCTAATCTGACTTATCCCGTTATCCAGGCTTTGGATATAGCCTCTTTGATTGTCCAGTGCCTGTTCAATTCTTTCAAGCCGTGAGTTAATCATTATTGAAAATATCAGTAATATTACTACAACCACACCTGCTGCAACAACTATGTATTTTTTCAATGGATACTTACCTCCCGGAAAAGCAGTTTACCAATCTGTGCTTTTCAATTTAATAAAATCATACTTATCTTTATTGCACTTACAGATTAATTATAACAATATACAAACAATAATGGAACATTAAAAGGACATTCATGCCGTGTTGCTTTCCTTTGCCTATTTACCTGTCCCATTATTCTCATACCAATGGGCCTGGGCTGATATACGGAGAACCACCTTTATATATACCTGGAGATTATAAACTGGTAGGGATAGATATTTTAAGCAAAGAAAAGTTAAAGGAGTACGTTAAAAAAGTAAAAAAGGAGAGGTGGAGAGTAGATGAATCATATGAAGCATACAAGGACAATAGTAGATAATTAAATGGAAGTGTAAAGTTTTCTGTGTATTATATTAAAACAAGTCCCTCTGGCGAATCATTGGCAATATTAAAACACAGAAAGGAAAATCATTTATCCTATGTTTTTTCCATCCTTTGTCCCTTTCTATTTCCACTAGCTTACCCTCTCTGCGAAATATATCTTTCAACCGATTCAGCACATAGATCAAGGAACGAACTTTCCCCAATAGTATTAATCTTGAAAAAAACTGCCTGACTGCCCCCGGATGAAATAGCTGTAACAAATAACCTTGGTCCATCTCCGACAAGAGTTAAATTAAGGCTTACACGGTTTTTCCCCAGGAGACTGTAACGTTCATATACACGAACCGCCACTTTAACTGTTCCAATGGTATAATCGCTTCCGTCTTCATAGCTGGCTGATATGCCACTTGTAATATCTTCATGAAGCCAGTCCAACAGCTCATCAAAATTGCCTTTAAGGCGTCTTTCATACTTTGCCATAGTATATCCTCCTCTGCTGTGACAGCACAAAGATTCCTAACACACTCTATTATTATATCAATATACTTACAAAAGAAAAGGCATAGAAAGATAGTTCCCCCTACGCCCTCAATTTCTTAACAAAACCGGAGGAAATAATGTCGCATCTACGATCTATTTCCTTCCCCGCCGCTTTACATCCTCGCGAATTTCATCAAGGTAAGCCTCGTTAAAAGCTCCCGCCTTACGGAATTCTGCCGCTGCTTTTGCTATTGCATCATAATTCAATTGCGTCCCTTCACTGTCATTAATATATTGGATCGCCCTGTCAGGACTGATCCCAAAGTCCCCTGCGCTTTGAACCGCATCGATATCCGCCCCAAGGAAAATAAATTCCCATCCATACTGCGTTTTTTGCCGTTCAATCATTGCCTTAACCTTTTGGGCGGAATATTCCCGGCTGGAGTTTTCTTTACCATCTGTAATAATTACAAACATTACTTTTTCAGCCCGGTATTCTTCGGAAGTATATTTTTGCACATTGTTGATTTTGTTTATGGTCCGGCCAATTGCATCCAGCAGCGC
>DUMO01000076.1 GCA_012839865.1 Clostridiaceae bacterium | reverse complement strand
TTAGTAACCACGGTATGACCTCCTCTACTTTATTGTTTTGGGTTTCTTATTAAAGTAGAAATCATATCGTGGTTACTTTGTCAAGAATGCTCCACGAAATTTACACCACTATTTAAGACTATAACAGTTTTCTTATTTCATGCGCAACCACAGCAAAGCCTTTTCCTGCCTCCCCGGCTCTCGCCGATTCAATGGAGGCGTTCAGGGCCAGAAGGTTTGTCTGGCTTGATATTGTATTTATTATATCAAGGATGCTGTTGATTTCACGGGTCGTCTCAAGGAGTGAAGTCATGACCTCTCTTATATCAACTGTTGATTTTTCAACTATACCCATATCCTGTATTGACATGTCCATATAATCCTTGCTCTGTTGTGTGGCCTGATAGCTTGAATTGAATGCCTCAGCCATTTCAGCGGATTTGATAGATACCTTCTCCAGATCTTTGGAAATACTCATTATGAAATCTGATGATGCTTGTACATACTGCATGTTGTCTTTACAGTTGTTTACCGCTGAAAGTGCATTACCGGCTATTTCTGTATTGGCCTTTGTTGTCTGGTCCATTGCAGCCGCAAATTGATTGATTGAGTCAAAAAGTACCTCGGAAGAAATCTTTGACTTTTCAGTTACCGAAGCAAGGGCATTCAAAATCTGCTTTTGCTGCTCGGAATCAGCAAGCGAATTAAACATTCTATTCAAACGTTTTATCAGCAGGTTGATCAATAAGAACATGGCAACGAACTCAATTACAAAGCCCATCAGTATGGGTAAATATTCAGCTTCTTTTTCGGTGTTTTGCAACCTGAAATATTGAGAAACCGCCAGACTTATCAAGCCAATTGCAAATGCGGTAATAGTAACTTTTTTGTCATAATAAGCATTCCAACAATCATCGTGCTTATAAAAATATTGAAGTATTTCAGGAAGGTAGGGTTCATGCCTTTTCTGACAAATATAAAGTTCAAAATAACCATTACAAAGCTGACTATCGTAAAAACCAATAACTGCGTCATATCGATTTGAAATATCCCAATCCGGGTAATTACAATCAAAGCAGGAAACACTACCAAACATACGACCAATAAGAGCGTGGAAACAAGCTTGTTTACTTCCCTGGTATTTGACAGAACAAATGTAGTGTATGTCATGCCTCATAAACATGTTATCATATATGATAACTTAAATCAAGAGGTTCGATATTCTTATAAAATATATTGTCATTATCAGCCTATTCTATAAATAATGCTCCACCATTTTCAGCTATCTAGTAGTGAGGTAAATCTTCATCGGCATCTAACTAAGCTATTTGCATTTAAACTTTTACGTCAAAAGGCTACAGCCAAGGCTTTTAAGTGAACAACATTATTAATGTAATTATACTATTCTTATGCATTTATTTTCATTAAGCTTGTTAAACTCTATATAAAAAAGAGAAAGCCGTCCAAACCGACATTCTCTCATCATTACCCAGTCTTAAATTTACTCTACACTGCGTGATATAGACATGCCTGAACATTCTACTCAATCCGCTGAGTAAACATGTTTACACATCTGCTTCACCTGTAGCCTTCTCCAGTTCATCATCAGACATTTTTTTCATGGTTTCCAAAAGCTCGGCTTCTTGGTTCTGATCAAGAGCTACTTCATGCTCTTTTGCCAGGGGCAGCAACTCCTCCGCGCTTCTGAACTGCATTGCTTTCCTTATGATCTCTTCTTTTCTTTCTCCCAAAACCTCGAAGAATTTTTCGATATCCATTCTAACTCCCTCCTCAATACTGGTTTTTATATAGCAATACTTGGCTCAGTATTATTATAAATTAACCTTAACTAACAAAATCGCTAACAAGAACAAATATCATGCCGTCTGCGGGTCCAATAATATAAATAACCTTAATTCGCATAAATCCATAATTACGACCTGTATCTTGACTATTTATTTTTCCGAATTATATTTTTTGCTTTTTTGCTTACTTCCGCTACCTCTCTTTATAACAACTGTTTTTCTACCTGCAACGCTTGAAAAAACGCCAATATATCAACGCTAAGAGTATTCCAGTCCCCTGTTTTCTGCCTTTATAAAGGGTTTTTTCAGTATATAAATATCGGGCATAGTTGAACTGAACTTATTAGTGATACATGGATTATAAGGCTATATTGACAATGAAAGAAGCACCCGTGCGGGATGCTCCTAATACTTGATACCATTCCTTGTGTTAACTGGCCTAATTCTCTAAACTCGCGGTAACTACGGTTTGATCATACTCATTGTTAATAATTTCAACGTTGATATATTTAGTCACCGAATTACCATCTCTGTCCATAATTTTTATTGTAATGCGATCCCAAGTCAATTCTTCGGGACATCCGTCAAGGCAGATATGCCCGATGTTTGTGACACCTGAGCCATCTTCTCCTGCTGTCAGCATAAGTTTCTGTTCCTCAGTCATATCATCTGATAATTCTATTTTTGGCTCAATACCATATCCTACGATATGGGAATAATTATCTTCAGTTGCCCATTGATTCAAATTCCAGGCCGTCCATCGATACCAGATATCCCCGTAGTCTTTAAAGCCTTCATTGAACTGGAATTTCATTGTTTTATCATAGAGACGTTCCGGGTAGAAAGTACAAGTCTGGGTTTCCTTATCATATGTCTGGTAATAATCAATGTTCCAGTATTTTTCATGCTGTGTTTTGGTCCAGTCAACGGCATATACATATTCATTCTGACATGATACCTCTATTTGTGCTATATCTTCTCCTTCGATAAAAAACTCCAGCTGAGGCCTTGCATCCACATAACATACGGACGTTCCATAATTTTCCGGTGTAATATTGTTTCCCGCTATTTTAATATCCACATCAAGGTTCACATTATCAGGCAAACCTCTTGTCGTACTATCTGAACTTACAGTTGCACACACTATTCCAACTCCGGTTGTGATTATCAGTGTTGCACAGATAATAAACAGGCCAACCCTCTTTTTCCTAGTGTCCATTATTGACATAAATCTGTTCTTCATACCACTCTTACCTCCATAAAAATTTGTTGATAACGCTGTTTTTATTTTCGACTGGTTTTCAAGCAGGCCTGCGATTGTCTCGCAATATTGATATCTCGTGTTCTTATTAGAGTTTCGTACTATCTCGGCATCACAGGATAGTTCACATTGGACGTTTACAACCCTTACCATCAGGTATATGACGGGATTGAACCAATGAAAGGCTGTCGCAAGCAACAACAAGTATTTGTACCATAAGTCTTTTCTTTTATAATGGACAAGTTCATGCTTCAGGATAAATCGAAGCTCTCCTTGTGAAATGGCTACAACCGGCAGCAATATCCGTGGTTTAAAAACGCCGATCATCATTGGACTGCCTATATTTGGGCATAAATGCAGGCTTATGTGCCCGGATATCCCCAAATCCTCCTTTATGCTCTCCATGAGTGCCAATACCTGGTCATCCTTAATATCCTCACTCCAACGGTCAGCCATTTTTACCAATCGATAATGCTTCAGGCAATGGATGAAAAGAAAAACAATCATTCCGGTAACCCATATAATCGCTATGAACTGCCACCACTGAATATTTGTCAAAGCAGGACGAAGGTCAGTATTGTTAAGGGGAGTAGAATTACCGACTTGTGTAACAGTGTATGCAGTCTTTGTCGGAACGGTTAGCAAGGATTTTGTCAGTACAGCCTCGGCTGGCGCTTTTACCTTTATGTCAACAGCAGGTATATTAATCTTTGGCCAGTAAGGGACAATCAACCCTATAACGATTATCAGCCATGAGTAATAAAGGCTTTTTGCAGAGTAACGTTTTGACAGAATCGGAGTTATTGCGATATACAGAAGTATGATAACCGAAATGAGAGCGGAATAAGTTATCAATATTATTATAAAATGTTTCATGCTAACCCCTCCGTTCTTTTATCCATTGGAGCAGCTCATCAATATCCTTGTCTGTTAATGTGTTGTCATCATACAGAGTATTGACAAGATTAAGCAGGGAGTTATTGTGGTATTGCTTTATAAAATTGTTTGTCTCGAATTTTAAATAATCCTCCCTGCTGATAATGGGAAAATAGATACGTTCCTTGCCTGTTTTTTCAGTGCCAAGGAAACCACGTTCTACCAACCGGAGCATGAGAGAAATAACTGTCTGGGCTTTCCACTTCTTTTTCTTTCCCAGTTGTTCCATAACAATATTTGCAGTAACTGGAGGGGCATTTGACCATACTACTTTCATACACGACACAAAGCGAGAAATGCCATGTTTTCAGTGTAGACAACTATGTCTAATATGCTTTGTACCTCTTTTCACCAAATAACCATATTTCATAGATAAAAGACCTTTGCCATTTTTCACATAAAAAATTATCCCTTTTCCTCCCCAGTCTGAGTTATGGTGGTCTATCTATTTAACTATGGTTATCTCTGCATTAGATTTTTTAAAAAAGTTAAATAGCATTGTACCACCTCTCACATAAAGTGGCGAAATAATATCAATAAACGCTGCCTATTTTCTAATGTATACTTACAATAAACTATCAAAGCTTAATCCTTTAAGCCAAATCTTTCATCTGTTCTGTCAACTCAACCCTGCCAATTTTTGAGTTCAAATTTTACCCAAAAATACCTCGTCGACATGTTCCTATATACGCATTTTAGCCCTTTAGGTCGAGTAGACAACTTGGATATAATTCCTGAAAC
>DUMO01000075.1 GCA_012839865.1 Clostridiaceae bacterium | reverse complement strand
TTACAAATCCAGCTCAGTTCTTTGGGGTAAAATCACAAACCCAGGAAGGGAACTACTTATATATTCTGCATAAAGTTACTGATAGTGAAGGGGTGGAATCCGAGGGAGAACCGGCAATGTTTTTTGCTTTTGTTACAAGTTTGGCTACGCCGGTACCCACACCTATACCTACTCCTACACCTGAGCCAAATACTACCCCGACCCCAACACCAACGCCACTGCCACATGTTTCTCCTACGCCAACACCATCACCGACACCTGTTGTTATTTCAAATAGAGAGCCTGTAGCCATTATTACTTGCGCAGATACCGTAAAAACAGGAAATCCGCTTCATGTTAAAGGTTCAAACTCATATGATTTGGATGGAACTATTGTATCCTATACATGGGTAACAACAGGAGCAACAGGCAACATAAGCGGAGCTGAGGGAACGATAAAGTATGAAAGTGCGGGTACATATGCTATTCATTTAACTGTTGTTGACGATAAAGGAAGCACCAATACTGCGGTTAAAACAATTTCAGTAGCACCTGACACTCCTGTTGCATATCCGCAAATAAGGGGGACATTGAAGAAAAACAGAAAAGTTGTATTGGATGGGATTAACAGTTGGACACCTGAAGGTACTGTTATAACTTCCTATGAATGGCGTATAGAAACTGTATCCGGAGGTACTCCCAGCGATATAAAATATGCAGGCGGTTTACATGCTCCGATTAAAGAAGTTTTGTTTGAGTCTGCAGGTGCTTATAATGTCACATTGAAAGTGGTAAACAGTCAAGGTTATTCTTCTGAAAATAGCATTTTAATTACAATATATGATGATGAAAAACCCGTGGCGGATTTTTTTGCTGCACGAAAGATTTTAAGGGACCCATATGATTATAATTATGCAACGATAGAGCTGACAGACTGCAGCTATAGTTTGGACGGGGATATTATTGCAAGAAGAAAATGGACTTACAAATATGATTCAGACAATGATGGTTCTTTTGATGACGAGGTGACTCAGGTTTTACATGATGGTAATTCCACTACCGTCACATTAAGGACTAATCAAGTTGGTAAATACTTGTTTGAGCTGGAGGTATACGAGGGCTTTGGGCAGGATACCATACCAGGTCTTATAAGTGGAAATGATTATGCATTTGATACTACATCAGACAAGCCCTTGTCTGAAAAAGTGGTTGAGGTAATAAATGTAGCACCTGTAACTAGTTTTGAAATGAAACCTGCCAGAATGATAGACGTATATGTTTTTTCAAGTGATTTGGCAGGCTCTCACCATGAAACCAATAGTCTTTCAGCTCTTAATGATTTCAAAGCTGAAATGTTAAGCAGAGGTTTTGATGTTAATTATATTTATTACAATACTAAAAATTATACGCACATCGGTAATCATAATAGCTGCAGTACCTGTAGTATAGCAGAACCTGAAGTAAAGTTTGGATATCAGGTAAGAATGAAAATTGATGAAGCATATATGACTTATAGATGGGGTGAAATCACAGAACTTTGGCATAATGGAAAGGCAACATATTATTTGTTGGACGGTGGGCGATTAGGCGCGACTTATAGATTTGAATGGTACGAATGGGATGGTTGGTATAGCACAAATAAAGATATCCTAATACCTGTAAACGATGTAGAGGATATAGTTTTTACAACTAATTATGATTGGGATGTTTTTTTTGGAGAAAAGGAAAAGGGAGAAAAAATCACCAATGTTTTTATTGTAAGGCTTACGAATGGTGATTTTAAGAAAATAAGATGGACTTTCGATACATATAACTCTCACCTGCCTGCACAATATTGTATGACAATAAAAACTGAAAATTTAACTCAGGCAGAAATAAATATTTTAAATGAGGCATATTCAGAAGATAACGTCATCTTTTGTAAAGACGCAAATTCTTTGATTTATGGAAAACCAACAGAATATGGATATTGTGACTTATATGAAATAGTTTATTCAGCAGAAGTTATGAGTGTTTCGAAAATACCCGCAACTAGTTATTACGGAGCCAAATACGTTACAATAGATACAAGTTCCAGTTATCCTGAACTGGCTGGCTATGCGGGATGGATAGGCAAATTAAAAGGCAGTTCCGGATATTATTGGGAGACCTATGTATGGTCGCCAAAATTATTACCACAGGGGAGAAACAGGATAGCCAGGACTGAGACTGCATATAAACCGGTAAAAGTATATGGGCTGGATTATGACGTTTTAAGGTCAAATATAAACGTAAGGACCGGGGCAGTAAATTATGCAATTTTCTTTCATTCAATTTGGGACAAGAAAACTGGATACGGCCTGGTCAATACATTAAATGATTCTTTTGTTAATTGGCTGAATGACAATAACTTTGAAATATATATATCTGCCAGGGATGACCAGCTTACAACATACCAAAGTGCATATGCCCCGGATCATGTACAAAATCCACAACCAAACAGGCAAACAGTTAATTTATCTGATTTAATGATCAGTACAAACTTTTGTGAGTTGGTTAATTATAATAATTTACAGGCTATATTAGATGACATAAAGAATAAAAATCCTGCAGAGTCTTCTCAAGTCACTTCTTATGCGATAGTAGGCGAACCTTATAATTATGAGTATTTTTATAAAGATTACGAAAGTGACCCTTTATATGAGATGAAATGGAAGTATACTCATGACCCCTACTTTTTCGAAAACAGTGAGGGTCTGGATCCTGACTCAGGTCAGTTATTATCCAATCCCAAGCAAATTTTCACAAAACCAGGCAAGTATATAGTTGTTGTCATGTCAAGGGATAATCCAAAAAACAATAACAAGTTTGATTCATATAGATTGTGGAGTGATGAAAAAAACAGTACTCGGATAATTTATGCCCATCGCAGGCCTGTGGCTAATTTTGAGGCTTATGTGTATTACGATAATGGCTACAGGGTTAAAATAACAGACAACTCCTATGACCCTGACAGAGTTTCAAGTGAAAACAGGGGGATTGCAGAGAAAAGGTGGCAATACAGGGTTGGAAGTGCGGGAGCATGGATAAATGGGTTGCCTTCAGGAGTGATATCATCCAGTGAATATACTTATATAAAATTTGAGGTCAGGGATATGCAGGGTGCCTGGAGTGAACCTGAAATAATTGCTGTAAGAGGGGAAGATTATAAAGATACTCCGCCTGATATAACTGTTAATCCTGATATGCGCCCGTGGGATAAAACGAATGTGAGTGTAAATGTTTCCTGTACAGGCAACTTTACTTATGTTGATTATTTGTGGTCTACCTCTGCAATTAAGCCTGCAGGCGGGTGGAATCGTTCATATAACAGGAGTTTTTCATTATCCCAACAAACAGAAGGTATATGGTTTCTACATATAGAAGGGGTTTATGGTAATGGCAAGTCATATAAATTGGCCGGACCATACTGCATAGATAAAACTTTGCCTACCGGCACTTACACTGTAAGCAATTCATCCTGGACAAACAGCAGTGTTCTAATCAACGTTAAAGGAATTGATACACTAAGCGGAATAAAATGCATAAGATTGCCCAATGGCACTGTGATAAACAGTGACACCTGCAATTATGCTGTATCTCTAAACGGGACTTATAATTTCGTAATTGAGGACAATGCAGGGAATACATGTACTGTTTCGGTGTCAGTCAGTAATATTGATGATATTTACCCGTCAGGTGTGTTTTCACCTGATAACAGCAGTTGGACCAATGATACAGTAAACGTTGCATTTTATCCTTCTGACGCAGGGGGTTCAGGTATAGACAAATGGAGGTATCGTGTTTCAACTGACAATGGTTCAGGCTGGGGTTCCTGGAGCAGCTATATAACAGGCGGTGCCGGTGGAAACATACCCCTCAATAGAGACGGAATATACAAGATACAAGCTGAAGTAGTGGACAGAGCCGGAAATATAGCAACAATCACATCAGGTACCTATTATATTGAAACAGTTCTTCCGGAAGGAAAGTTTTTACCGAATGCCTATGAATGGACCAACGACGTCCTGAAAATAATATTTGACCCGGAAGATTCAGGGGGCAGTGGCTTATACCGGTGGAGGTACAGGACATCCAACAATAATGGTGGAAATTATGGCTCGTGGAGTGATTATTTCTACGGTGATACAAGCGGAAACATTTTCCTGACTCAGGAGGGATTGTGGAAAATACAGGCAGAGGTATACGATAATGCAGGCAACAGCCAAACAATAACATCAGGAACATATTGTATAGATATGTCCAAACCTTCCGGCGGGCTTTATCCGGGCGGGTGTGATTGGACCAATTCAAATGTTACGGTACTTTTCAATTATACAGATTCCGGCGGTTCAGGTGTGTCCAGGTGGAGATACAGAACATCCCGGGATAATGGCCATAACTTCAGTGACTGGAGCCTGTTTGTGCCTGCCGAAATGAATCAAAGCATCGTTTTGGACAGCACCGGTGTATGGCGAATACAGGTAGAAGTTTATGATAAAAGCGGGAACATGGTAACTGTTTCATCAAATGCGTATTTAATAGACAAGTCACCTCCGTTATACACAGCAACCGATATCAGCGGGTATAGGTATAGAAATGGTGCATATCACTGGATAAGGCCTGATGAGTCAGTATCGATTTCTATCCGAGGTTACGAAGCAGAATCCGGCATGAGATACTCATATATAAGACTGCCTTCGGCAGGTGATAACAGAGCTGTTCACGATTGGGAATCGGGAGCGATGCATATAAACGAATGGATGACGAGCTCTTACACAAAAATAACCGGAGCAAGGGAATCCCTTGAAAGGGACGGTTATTATGAAGTAACCTGGTCTGTCAAAGGGCTCGGTGACGTCTTAAGTGAAGTGCAGTATGGATTTGCTGATAAAGCCGGAAATATCGCTGACTATAACGGCACAGGATGTTATATCGGTGTTGACGGAACAAGCCCCGGCAGGCCACTGATTAACTCAAGCAACGGGGAATGGACAAATAGAGACGTTATCATTAATATAACCCACGGAACGGATACAGGAAGCGGAGTGGAAAAAAGCCAATACAAAATTGGTTATGGCAGTGAATGGCTTGATTATACCAGCACCTTTACTGTGTCACAAGAAGGTGAAACGATCATATATGCGAGAACTGTCGATAATGTAGGGAATATCGGGGAAGAATCATTTTGCATGGTAAAAATAGACAAGACTCCCCCAGTAATTCAGGTATCACCTCAATCCCACAGCATGGCAGGCTTTGAACTTCCTGTAGAGGTTAACATATCCGATGCCGGTGGAAGCGGATTCAGCCGGTTCAGATATGCCTGGTCCGGCACTACCATGCTGCCGGGCACCTGGAATGATGAATATAGCAGCAGCTGCAGCATAAGCTATACGGAAACAGGTACTGCATATTTGCATATAGAAGCCTTTGATAAAGCAGGCAACAAGGCATATGGATGCTATGGTCCATATACTCTATATGCACCCAGGGTTGATATTTTCTTTAATACTATAAACGGTGACAATCCAATCCTGCCATTTGTTTCTGCAGGTGGATCATACAGTATTGTTTCAGAGGAGGACAGCCAAAGGGGAGCGATAATAAAATCAAACATTGAAGTGCTTAAAGCACAAGTCTGGCTTAATGAGGAACTGCATGGGGAGCTTGTGCTGGGAACACCGGAATATGACGGTTATGAGTACATTTATGGGGCTGAAGTGTTTTGCGGCACCATACCGCCGGATTTGTCCGATGGTATGCACACAGTTAAAATCAGCGCGGAAACAGTGCCGGGCACAACTGAATACAGGATGCAAAACATTTCTGTTCTCACATTGGCGGATCTCAATATTGAAGTATACAACGATGCAGAGAAGAAGACTTATACCGATGCAACAAACGTGGAAACAGAGCAAGGCATATTTAATTCAATTCTTTCTCAATACTTTGAGAATGTTTTTATTGCAAGAACAACCCCCTATGTTTCCCATGTGAATGTTGAACTTATGAATGAAACCGGGGATGTTTACCAGAATATAAGCCTTTCGGACAATGACAATGACAACAAGTGGGATTGGACAACCCATATCGACGAGCCTTTTTTTGAAGGAGTTAACCACGGAACCATGCGTTTTACTGCAATTACCACCAACGGGAATGTTGAAAGCAAGGAGATGACCTATTATATCCGGAGGCTTAAGCTGGAGAATTTCAGGATTACAAAAATACTGGATTTCAACTGGAAGGAGTATTTTGAAAAGGAGAATGGGGAGCCGACGGAACTTGCCAAGAATGGTATAGGCATTGAAGATATGCCGGTATTCAGAAATATACAGCATGACGGAATCAAGCTTGGATACATGATTAACTGCAGGATAGATTCTGCCGGATTGGACCGGAACGGTGATTATATAAATATTAACGTATCATATTATGCCATGGATAATGCAAATAACATATTCGAAGCAGATATTTACGTACAGGATAAAAATGGAGAATATTGTCTGCTGCGGGACAGTGAATATTATGATATTTGCCATAATATTCAACTGAACCGGAATCAACGTACTTTGCATGATGCCGAACCTGACAAGGCCAATTACAACACATGGTTTTTTGATTTCTTCCTGCCGTCTACAGCTAAAGTGGTAAAAAAAGGTGAACCACTTGATTTATTCAGGGATAATACTTTAAAGAACAAACTTCTCGTTGTCTTTGACATAACCGCCCACAGCGAAACAGGTGCAACTTTTGATTATACTTTCCATGAAAATAAATGGGCTGCAGGAGATGGCAGCAGTTATGGTGCAAACAGGCCGTCACAGTTGGACCTTGCAGGTAAAGGAAGGAACCACGGGGAAGTTTTTTGGTACAACCTCAGCCAGACAGCCCTGGATGACCTTAAATTCAACAGGGAGTGGTAGGGG
>DUMO01000074.1 GCA_012839865.1 Clostridiaceae bacterium | reverse complement strand
ATCCTGAATTACCTCGAAATGGGTAACCTGGATACACTGAACGCCCTCCTTGAGAAATACGACCTTGATGAAATCATCGACATACTGGGGGCGATGATGCTGCAATTGGGACTGACGGCAGCAGAAATGCTTGATATCCTGGTCGGTAAATATGACCTTGATGAAATCATCAACATGGCAGGCGAACTGTTGACAGAACTGTCAACGTCAGCGTCAGAGATTCTGAACGCTTTGTTGAAGAAATTTAAACTTGCCGGAATTATCGACGTGCTGGATGATCTCGTGAACGAGCTTGCAATGACGGGTCCCGGGGTACTGACAATATTGCTGGAGAAGTGCAGTCTTGAAGAAATCACCGGCACAGTGGGCAATCTGTTGGCAAAACTGAAACTTTCTGTAACTGAGATGCTGGCCGCTTTGTTTGGGAAATACAGCCTTGATGCAGTGATCAGCAGCCTTGGGCAGTTGAAGACCGGACTTTCGATGACAGCTTCAGACATGCTCAATGCAATATTCAGTAATTACTTAATAAATAATGGATATTGTTGAATCGGCCAGGGACATTGTAGGTCAACTCCTTGACATTACTCCTGCTGATGTGCTGTCAGCAATCATCGAAAGAGCCGAAGTTTCAAGAGCATTGCTGTCCTCCATCGTGGAGAATTTTGACCTGGAAGATATTGCGGAGAATCTGAGGGAAATACTTGCAAATCTTGACTGGGATTTGGATGTACACGGTGCGGTAGACATCATACTGAGGCAGTTCCAGCTAGATGAAATCATGCAATTGCTGGGCAAATTTGTGGATGAACTGAGTGAAGGCGCTTACAGCATAGTAGATTTTCTTGATGACGTAATGTGGAAATTCGGCATTGTAGCAATGTTTGATTACCTGGAGGATATAATGACCAGGCTGAGCATTGGCGCTGATGAACTTATCAATATGCTCATTGATTCATTCGGTGTGGATATTATCCTCCAATACCTTGCTGAGATTTACAGCAGGCTGGGTCTGGAAGATGTGACAGACCTGGAAAGTTTGTTCGCCCAATACAGCCTGTATGAAATCATCAGCATGCTGGGCCAACTGATGTCGGATTTACATATGACATCCATACAAATGCTCCTTGCTTTGCTGGAATATTACTCCTTAACGGATATTATAAATTATGCAAGTGAAATCGCCGGTGCGCTTGCGGGTATAAGTATGGGTGACATACTGGCTGCCATCATCGAAAAATTTGAGGTTACAGGAACTGAACTGGCAATAATTATCCAGAAATTTGATTTGGAAGCCATTGCAGAAAATCTGAAAGAATTAATAACAGAGCTTGCTGGCGAACTGAATGCAAGCGAAGTGCTGGACACCATCATGATGTATACAACCCTGGCAGAAATTGTGGGAGTACTGGATATAATCGTTGAAGAACTGCAAGAAATCTCCTACGGTATTGAAGAGTTTTTCAGCGAAATAATCTGGAAATACAGCCTGGCTGATGTTGTCAGTTATCTGAATAATATGGTAAATGTGCTGAAAATCAGCGCTGAAGAAGCCTTCAGAATGATTCTGAAAAGATTCGGCGAATTAATGATCTTCAGCAACATTGAATATATCGTGAGCAATTTCAGCGTTGATGCGCTGAAAGCATTCAAAGTCATATTGGAAGAATGCGTCATTGATGTTGTTGTCGATAACCTGGTAGATCTGGCAGGTGCACTGAAGCTGTCAGCCACACAAATACTAAGTGCTTTCCTGGATGTAAGAACTATAGAGGAAATTATCAGCTGTGCTGATGATATCGTCGATAAACTTACCGGTTTGACTCCAGGTGATTTGCTGTCTGCAATCATCGAAAGGGTCACGATTACAGAAGAAATTCTGCTGGACATCGTACAGAATTTCGACCTTGCAGATATCGTTGAAAATCTGAAAGAAATATTGACAAAACTTGCTGACAGTATTGGAATAGACGATGCACTGGATATAATCATGCAGCAATTTGGCCTTGCCGGAATTGTAGAGTTCCTTGGCGATATAATCAGCGAACTGAATGAAATCTCCTACAGCATTGATGAGTTCATTGCCGACATGTTGACGAGGTTCGGCCTGAACGCAGCAATTGCTTATCTGCAGGAAATAGCGGCAGCATTGAATATCAGTCCCTTGGAAATTTTCAATAGAATTATAGAGATTTTCAGCCTGGATACGATTCTTGGCAAGCTTGGAGATATATTTAGGGAGCTTACCGGCATGAACAAGGCTGATGCCCTTGTGTCAATTATCTCCAGTGCCCAGAGTCTGAGCTTAACCATGGTAACAACCATTCTGAATAATTTTGATCTTGACGCCGTTGTTGCAAGATATACTGGCTGTTTTGCCCGAAGTACTGAAACAATTTGATAAAGACGTGCTGATGGAAAAACTTGGCGAGATAGTGTCCATGCTCCAGTCACTGGTAAGCCTGAATCCTATCCAGGCCATAGAACTGCTTGCTGACAAACTGGGAGTATTAGAGGTGGTAACCGCAGTGCTCCAGAAGTTTGACGCAGAAGCAATCGGTTCATACCTGTCGGACATTATCAATAAGCTTAAAGCTGTGGCGAACCCAATCGAGATTATAGATTTGCTCCTGACCAAGATCGGGTTGAATGCAATGAATGTTATTACTGCTGTTGTAAACCAGTTTGAGCCTTCTGCGCTGGTAAACTATCTGCTGGACCTGGTTCCCAGGCTTAAGAACAATGCTGAGCTAAACCTGATCCAGGTTTTCGATTTCCTCTACAGCAAGATGAGTGCGTATGTACCGCAAATTGTAAACGCGATTATCAGCAGGTTTTCAATCGACGACATAGTGGCAAGCCTTACGGATTTGATAAGCAGGCTGAAAGATATTGTGAAATTGAATCCTGCGCAGATAATTGAGATGCTGCTGGGAGCAATAGATCACGCAGCACTGGTAAGGGCTGTTATGCAGGTATTTGGGTCAGAAACCGTAACCGCCTACCTGGAAGAGATTATGGACTTGCTGGAGGACATACTCCCGGATGACCTCGAGGAGGCAGCCGTATACCTGATGCAGCAGTTTGGTTTCACTGTGGAGCAGATGGCAAAGGCACTTGTCGAGCTGTTTGACGGCATCAGCATAGACAGTTTGAAAAACTTGTTTGATGAAATATTCAGTTATGATTCTGACTTGTATAAAGCCTTCAGTGCTATATATGAAGACTTTAAGGATGCGTTCCCGAATCTTGAAGATGCACGCGAATTTGCCGCAAAAATGCTGAATGACGTAGGAAGAACGGTCAATGATATCGCCATGCTGTTTGAGATAATGTATATAGAAGCTGGAGAAGCTGCGAAAGCCCTCAGTAAAATATTCAATATCGAAGAAGTTGCCAAAACTGTGGGACAGGTCTACGAGCTTGCCGAAAGCGCGCTCAGGAGCGCATTGCAGCATGCAGGCTATGTATTGGATGAAATAAATGATGTTATTGAAAGTCTCAGAGATTTCTTTAAGGATTTATTTGGCGGCATCTGGCCATTTTAACGGGTTTTGAGCGGAAAATAACAGAACCTGGTGTACAAAAATTTGCGGCCCGGCCAAACCGGGCCGCAAATTTTTCACAATACATAATTCCAATTGATATCACGGCACCAAATGGATATAATATGATTTGAACATTAATTGGTAATAATCTTCCGGGAGGTAAGGGGTTGGACCAGAGAAACGCGCCTATTCATGAAGCTTTGAAAAAACACAGATCAGACCGTATAGTGCATTTTGACGTGCCGGGACACAAAGGAGGCCGGGGCAATAAGGAACTTACCGATTTTCTTGGTGAGAAGTGCCTTCAGGTTGATGTTAATTCAATGAAGCCGGTGGATAATCTGAATCATCCCGTATCGGTTATTAAAGATGCGCAGCAACTGGCTGCCGAAGCTTTCGGCGCAAATAGATGCTTTTTTATTGTCAACGGCACAACGGCGGCAGTTCAGGCTATGGTGCTGTCAGCCTGCAAAGCGGGGGAAAAAATACTTATGCCCCGCAACGTCCACATAAGCGCTATAAATGCACTTATCTTGAGCGGAGCCATCCCGGTTTATATAGATCCCGGCATAAATAACCGGCTGGGCATAGCCCTGGGCATGTCAATTGCCGATATTAAAAAGGGAATGGATGAGCACCCGGATGCCAGGGCAATATTGGTAAACAATCCAACTTACTATGGAATATGCTCAAACTTGAAGGAAATTGTCGAGCTGGCTCACAGCCGTGGTATGCTGGTGCTGGTAGACGAAGCCCACGGCACCCATTTTTACTTCGGAGATAATTTGCCTGTTTCTGCAATGAAGGCCGGCGCAGATATGGCTTCCATCAGCATGCACAAAACCGGAGGGTCTTTAACCCAAAGTTCTTTATTGCTATGCGGGAAAAATGTAAACAGTGACTATGTCAGGCAGATAATCGGGCTTACGCAGACAACCAGCGCTTCTTATTTGCTGCTTTCATCCCTTGATTTGGCAAGAAAGAACCTAAGCTTGAACGGGAGGGAAATTTTCAGCAAAACGGTTGATTATGCCGAGTATGCCAGAAGAGAGATAAACAGTCTTGGGGGATATTATGCCTTTTCCAGGGAACTGGTTGATTTTGACTGCATATATGATTTCGATCTGACTAAACTTTCAGTTAATACAAGAGAAATAGGCCTTGCGGGAGTTGAGGTATATGATATACTGCGGGATGATTATGGAATCCAGGTGGAGTTTGGAGATTTGGGCAATATATTGGCCATTGTATCCGCCGGTGACAGGGCCATGGAAATTGAAAGGCTTGTTTCAGCCCTGTATGAGATTAAAAGGCTTTATGGAAAAGAGTCGGCTAAAATGTTCGACCTTAACTATATAAACCCTTCTGTGGTCTATACACCGCAGAAAGCATTCTACAGCGACAAGAAAAACATTTCTTTAAAAGATAGCAAGGGCAGGGTCAGCGGGGAATTCGTAATGGCCTATCCGCCCGGAATACCGGTTCTGGCTCCCGGTGAGAGAATAACCGGAGAAATAATCGATTATATAGCCTATGCAAAGGATAAGGGCAGCCTGCTTATGGGCCCGCAAGACATGAAGTTGGAAAACATTCTGGTAGTGGAGGGATAATTATGGATTTATGGTTCACTGAGTATTATACCAAGAATGCCCGTTTTTCAATCAAGGTTGATAAACCGGTAATAAGTCTGGAAAGCGAGTTTCAGCGCATAGATGTGTTTGATTCCTATGCTTTCGGAAGGATATTGGTGCTGGATGGGTATCTGATGCTTACAGAAAAGGATGAATTTATATACCATGAGATGATGACACATATACCCATGGCAGTAAACCCAAGTATACACGATATCCTGGTCATTGGAGCGGGCGATGGCGGTGTGGTAAGGGAACTCACAAAATATGATTCAATAAAACGGATTGACATGGTGGAGATAGATAAGCTTGTAGTGGACGTTTGCAGGGAGTATCTGCCCCAAACCGCCTGCAGGCTTGATGACCCCCGGGTGCACATATATTATGAGGATGGCCTCAAATTTGTCAGAGGAAAATACAATGAATATGATTTGATAATAGTTGACTCGACGGATCCCTTTGGACCGGGAGAGGACCTGTTTACCAGGGAGTTTTACGGAAACTGCTACAAAGCACTGAATGAAACCGGTATCATGGTAAATCAGCATGAAAGCCCTTATTACCCAAATGATGCCCTGGTAATGCAAAAAGCTCACAAGCGGATAAAATCGGTTTTCCCCATTGCACGGATTTACCAGGCCCACATACCGACTTATCCGTCGGGACACTGGCTTTTTGGTTTTGCCTCCAAAGGCTTTGACCCGATTGCCAATTTGAATCCAAACTGGGATACCCTTGGCTTGAAGACCAGGTACTACAATACTGAGCTCCACAAGGGATGTTTTGCTCTGCCAAGTTATGTAAGGGAACTGATGGAAAATGCTTGAAAGAAACTTTAGTTATATCCTGGGTTGTGATAAAACCTATTCAGAAAGTAAAATAGTTGTTTTTGGAGCGCCTTTTGACGGTACAACCTCCTATCGTCCCGGTGCAAGATTTGCAAGCTCCGCCATCCGCAGCGAAAGCTACTCCATTGAGACCTACAGTCCCTATCAGGATAAGGATTTGGAGGATATATATGTATTTGATGCGGGGGACATGGAGCTGCCCTTTGGCAATTCGGTGAAGGTTCTTGAGCATATTGAAAAATTTGTGCTCAAGATATTGGATGACAAAAAGATTCCGTTTATGATAGGCGGCGAGCACCTGGTGAGTTTGGGCGCGGTGCGAAGTGTGGTGAAAAAATACAAGGATCTCCATATTATTCATTTTGACGCCCATTCGGATTTAAGGGACGAGTATTTGGGAGAAACCCTGTCCCATGCAACTGTTATGAGGCGTTGCTGGGATTTGGTTGGAGACGGCAGAATCTTTCAATTTGGTATAAGAAGCGGCTCCAGGGAGGAAATTAACTGGGGAAGGGAACATGTTCAAACCTGCTTCTTCAATTTTGCTCAACTGGACAAAGTAATCGAAACCCTGAAGGACAAGCCTGTTTATTTTTCTATCGATTTGGATGTACTTGATACTTCCGTATTCCCTGGTACGGGAACTCCGGAAGCAGGCGGTGTGACTTTTTGTGAGCTTCTTGACGCGGTAAAAAAAGTGTCAAAGTTGAACATTGTTGGTCTTGACATGACCGAGCTGGCTCCGCCCCTTGACCCTACTGGAGCGTCAACTTCGTTGGCTTGTAAGCTTTTAAGGGAAATCCTTTTGTATATATTTAAGTAAATGTGTAATATGGAACAGCATGCTCAGGTGATTGTTCCAAAGATGGTAAAAATCAATGATTGAGTGAGAAATGCCAATGGAATATGCAGAGGTGCCGGATTGCTGCAAATACAATGATTGATTGGAAAAACGTGTAATATTTCAAGAATATTCAAGGAGGTTTTGATATGGGAAAAGCATTAATTATTGGAGCCGGAGGAGTTGGCAGGGTAGTAGCTTTCAAATGTACGCAAAATCCTGATGTGTTTGAAGAAATCATGATTGCCAGCAGGTCAAAATCAAAATGCGACATACTCAAAAAAGAATTGGAGGGCAGGAAAACCAAAGTACACACTGCCCAGGTGGATGCTGACAACACAGAAGAACTTATCAGTTTAATCAACAGCTTTAAGCCGGATATAGTAATAAACGTAGCTTTGCCTTACCAGGACCTGACCATTATGGATGCATGTCTTGCAACCGGGACGGATTATGTAGATACAGCAAATTATGAACCGCCGGAGATACCAAAATTTGAATATAAGTGGCAGTGGGCATACAAGGACAAGTTTGAAAAGGCTGGTATCACAGCCCTGTTGGGAAGCGGCTTCGACCCGGGTGTTACCGGTGTGTTTACCGCCTATGCCCAGAAACATTATTTTGATGAAATCCACTATATAGATATTCTTGATGCCAATGCCGGGGACCACGGATATCCCTTTGCCACCAATTTCAACCCGGAAATCAATATACGTGAAATTACGGCCCCGGGCCTGTATTGGGAAAACGGAAAATGGATTGAAACAGAACCTTTGGAAATCAAGAGAAAATACAACTTCCCTGAAATAGGCAATATGGATATTTACTTATTGCACCATGAAGAATTGGAGTCTTTGGCCAAAAACATTAAGGGATTAAAGAGGATTAGATTCTGGATGACTTTCTCCCAGAAGTACCTGACCCATCTTCAGGTCTTGCAGAATGTAGGAATGACATCCATTGAGCCAATAGAATTTGAGGGCAAGCTGATTCAGCCCCTTCAGTTCCTGAAAGCAGTTCTGCCCGACCCGGCTTCCTTAGGTCCGAGGACCAAGGGTAAAACTAATATAGGGTGTGTTTTCCAGGGACTTAAGGACGGCAGGCAAAGAACTTATTATGTCTACAACGTTTGCGACCATCAGGAATGCTACAGGGAAGTAGGGTCTCAGGCTATTTCATATACTGCCGGTGTACCTGCCATGATAGGTGCCATGATGGTCCTGACAGGCAAATGGAAAAAGCCGGGTGTATTTAATGTGGAGGAATTTGATCCGGATCCTTTCATGGATGCGCTGAACAAGAACGGGCTGCCCTGGAAGGAAAGCTTCGAACCGGAACTGGTGGATTAAGAAAGACTAATGGGACCAGGAGGTTCTTGCGGGGACCAGGGGGACGGTTAATGTGATAGTTGAAATACTTTCATATATTTTGCTGTGAAAGCTCTCTTTCATGGTTGTTCTTGTGGTCCCCGCAAACACAAGAAAACCCATTGGTCCCTGCTGGAGGAACCGAAAAAACCACCCGCGGTAACCGCTGGAGGAACCACAGGAACCGTCCCCCTGGTCCCAACCATGATTTGAGGGAGTGTACATGGACAAGAATATTCAAAATTTCAAGGCTATAGGCTTGGATATAGATATATCCGAGCTTCCGACGCCCATTTACATTGTGGATGAGCGGCTGATTGAGAAAAACCTGAAAATATTGAAGGATGTCATGGAAAGGACAGGCTGCAGGATTCTCCTTGCACAAAAAGCCTTTTCCATGTTTTCGCTATATCCCTTAATAGGCCGCTACCTCAGCGGTACGACAGCCAGCTCGCTGTTTGAGGCAAGGTTGGGCTATGAAGAAATGAAGAGCAGGGAGGTTCACATATATTCCCCTGCATACAGGGAAGATGAGTTTGATGAGATTATGAGGATATGCGACCATATTGTTTTTAATTCATTTGCCCAATGGAACAAGTACAAGGGCAAGGTAAAAGCCTCAAACAAAAGAATAGAATGCGGGCTTCGGATAAATCCGGAGTATTCGGAAATCGAGACCGACATATATAATCCCTGTTTTACAGGCTCAAGACTTGGTATCACCCTGGATAATTTCAGGGACGGCGATTTGGAAGGTATAGATGGTCTTCATTTTCATACCATGTGCGAGCAAAACTCAGATGTCTTAAAACGCACAATTAAAGTGGTGGATGAAAAGTTCGGAAAATATATAAAGGGTATGAAATGGGTCAACTTCGGTGGGGGACATCATATCACAAGGCCCGATTATGACATCGACACACTGATTGAATGTATTACGTTTATCAAAGAAAAATATAATGTCGAAGTTTACCTGGAACCCGGTGAGGCCATAGCCCTGAATGCAGGGTATCTTGCAGCCAAGGTGCTGGACATTGTGAAAAACAATGTGGAGATAGCTATTTTGGATACGTCCGCGGCATGTCACATGCCCGATGTTATTGAGATGCCATACAGGCCAAAGATTGTGGGAGCCGGAGAATCTGGCCAATATCCTTATACTTACAGGCTTGGCGGAATGACCTGCCTGGCAGGTGATGTAATAGGGGATTACTCCTTCAAGGAACCCCTGCAGCCGGGCGATATTTTGATATTTACCGACATGGCCATTTACACGATGGTAAAGAACAACACCTTCAACGGGGTTAATCTTCCTGCCATAGCAAGCTACAATGAAAAAGACGGGCTGAAAATAATTAAAAAGTTCGGATATGAGGATTTCAAAGGCCGTCTTTCGTAATCGTTGCAGCTATCAGGAAAGCTAACTTTTTATTCTTTTAAGGTATGGAGAATGGATAAAGTAAGAGAATAGCATAGATACCCGCTTAGATAGAACAGTCTGCCTAAGTGGGTATTTTTATGTTTTCTGTGCAGTTCTTTTCATAATTTAGTAGTTCAAATTTACATGTGAAACATATGAAACATAGAAGGAATAAATATTTTGTTATAGAATTAAGATAAAGTAAGATAAATAAATTGCTGATATTTGCACTATATTCCAATTTTAAATTTTTTATTTTTTTGATTAAGTCACTTGAAACATTAATTATGTGAAACATATGAAACATATGAAACACCAGGTCTCAAATTTTAAAAATCAATGAAAGGAATGTTTCTATGATAGTGAAAATTAGCAATAGGGCAGTTGGGTTGTTTCTTGCAGCATTGTTTCTCATCGCGATTGTTTTAATCCCATTTGAAATTAAAATCAGAAAAGGCGAAATCATTACATCCAGGTTTTTCCCGTACCTTATTTTCAGCATATCTTTTGTACTAAGTATTTTATATGCTTTTATAGGAAAAGCCAGGTATTTTGAAATTGATCTATCTGTTTGGAAAATGATTGCTTCCGGAATAATTTATTATTT
>DUMO01000073.1 GCA_012839865.1 Clostridiaceae bacterium | reverse complement strand
TAAGTTTTTTTATTTTGATATTATCAAAATAATTTTTTTTGCTGTAATTGAGCTGATTGTTCATGAAACTACACCCATAGAACAGTATCCATTGACAAAGCATGCTGCAGGTATATATAATAAAAGTGATGCACAGGTTTATATATTAACCTGTGGGTTAAATAATACTACAGAGGTGAAGAGTCTTGAAAGAGAACAGTTTTTGCAACCCTTTTATGATGAATACACCGGATCCTTTTATGTTTATTCATGACGGCTATTATTATCTTGCTGCGACAACAAGAAAAAACATAACAATTTACAGAAGCAAGACATTGGAAGGGTTTTCAAACCCTGAAAGCAAAACCATCTGGTCGCCGGAAGAGGGCAAGCCCAACAGCAGGGATATATGGGCGCCTGAAATACATAATATTGGCGGCAAATGGTTTTTATACTACACAGCGACCGATGGCAAGCCTGAAAACAGGAGAATATTTCTATTGGAGAATGATTCAGGCGACCTTTTCAATGGCAAATGGGAGGAAAAGGGAAGGGTAATCATGAATCCTGACAAATGGGCAATTGACGCAACAATAGTAAATGACGGTGAGAACCTGTACATTGCCTGGTCTGGGTGGGAAGGTGACGTTGATGAAGCGCAAAATATTTATATTGGAAAGTTGAAATCACCTTATGAGATGGAAGGAGAACGGGTGCTTATTTCTGTTCCCGAATATGAATGGGAATGCCATCCGGTTCCCGGTCAGGATTACCCCACGGTAAATGAAGGTCCTATTGCTTTGTATACCGAAAACTATATCAGCATTGTATATTCTGCTTCCCACTACACCTCCGACCACTACTGTCTGGGCATTCTCAGAATAAAAAGGGGAAAGGATTTATTGAATCCGGCCAATTGGGAAAAACATGATAAACCTATTTTTGAAAAATCGTATGAGAATGGTGTGTTCAGTCCTGGGCACAACTCATTTTTTAAATCTCCCGATGGCAAGGAAGACTGGATTGTATACCATGCTTTTCTCGCACCTCCTCCCTTTAAGAACACACTTGGACGATGCGCAATGGCAAAAAGTTTTATATTTGATGAAAATGAAATGCCTGTTTTGGGTAAACCTTTAAAAGTTGGCTTGAGGGTCAAAGCACCGTCAGGAGAGGAAAATCTTTAATTTCATGGGGCAATATTTGTTAAATTAGCAGGGCAAAGTCATTAAGAATAAAAACAAAATATGGTTGAAGAGTTAATGCAGTAGAGCGGCATAAGCTGCAATCAACCAGACAAAAGAATTTTTTACCAGCAAAAAAATTTGCAGCAGACACTTAAAAAAGGTGATGAAAATGACCGGTGAAATAACAAAAGGTATTTCTGATGGGGATTTTTACGTCAAATCAGACAAGCAACCCAATATAGTCTGGATTGTGCTTGATCATGTAACTTTCCGGCATTATAAAATGACCAGGGGCGCAAGGCCTGTTCTCAATACTTACGAGCGCTTGGCTTCCCTGGGAACTGAATTTATAAATTGCCATTCGGTTCATCCGCTGTGCATGCCTGCCCGGGCTTCCATGCTGACGGGTACATATGCCCACAAGCACGGGAAGAAAAGAAACGGCAGGAACCAGCCTGATGCAGGCTATCCCCTGATTTCCGAAATCTTGTGTGAAAAAGGATACAACCTGGCTTATTTCGGGAAGAACCATTCGGGATATGAAGATTTGAGCCGGTTCGGATTTGAGGGATTTTATCCTGAAGGATATGGTAATCCATACAAGACACGGGAGTACGGTAATTATCTGGTCAATAACAACCTTGGCGTCCCCATTTTTGTTCAGGAGTGGGGGATAAAAACAGACAGCAGGGCTTATGAAAACAGGGAGTATGACCTTACAAAAAGTGACAATTTCAACACATATTCCGCCGGGCACTTTAAAACAGATGAACCTGTACATGAATCGGATTTTTTGGTCAATCTTGCGTGTGAGTGGCTGGACGAGCATTTGCAAGACGATAAACCTTTTATGCTTCGTATGGATACGTGGGGACCCCATCATTCCTTCCAGGTTCCATTTTCATACAAGGATTTGATAAATCCGGATGAAATTGAGGAGTATCCAAGCTTCGGTGATGATGCAGGTTCCAAGCCCGAATTTGTAAGAAGTTTTCTGGCTGGAATAAAGGAAAGAAATCCCTTAAAGACCTGGAAAGATTGGCAGCCAGTCATAAAAAGAGCCTATGAGAACTATTCATATATTGATATGGCCATCGGCAAAGTCATTGATAAACTGAAAGATAAGGGGCTTCTTGACAATACTTATATAATCTATACTGCAGACCATGGCGATGCCCTGGGAAGCCACGGAGGAATGGTGGACAAAGCCGGGGATATGATGGAGGAGCTTATGCACATCCCTCTTGTTATCACGGGTCCTGGAATAAAAGCCGGTGCCAAATCCGATGCCCATGTAAGCAATCTTGACATAACGGCGACAATTCTGGAGCTGGTGGGTATGACTCCACCTTCATATATGGACGGACAGAGTTTGACCTGTCTCTTGGAAGGTGACGGCTCAAAATGGAGAGAAGATTTTATGGCTGAACATTATGGACATTTTAACGTTCATAAAGTGCAAAGGGCTCTTTACTATAAAAACTATAAATATATTGCCACTGAAGAGGACCTCCATGAATTATACGATCTTGAAAAAGATCCCTTTGAAACCGATAACCTTGTAAACCGTAGCGATATGAAAGATGTTGCTGATGTTATGCGGAAAAGGCTTATGGATTATATGGAAAGACACGGCGATACTGAAGGAAGGGAGTTGCTGGGTTTAAGCTGATTTTCATGGGAATGAATATTCTTTAAGTTTATTTGAAAATAATCATACTTAATGGATAATCCTTTGTAATAACATAACATTGGCAATGCCGGAGTGGCCTAATGCTTGCCTGGCTTGTACGACGAACGGTGGATTTGATAGTCCGCCGTTTTTTTATGTAACAATATGTACAGAAAAATTCTCTATTTTTTCCTGAAAATTAACTAAAATAAACTTCTATAACTCGGGAAACTGCTATTTTAGAGGTAAAATGGCACATTTTCCTATAATTCTGCTCAAAGTTTGCTCAACCTGTTGCAAAAATTTTCATTTTGTTACAATGTTTTTACTAATTAGAATCTTATATTGATTTTTAACCCGTATTTGGTATATCATTTAATCAATCAATTTATTTTAAGCAAACTTCATAATTATTGTCATTTATGACATCTATAGCCCAACTCGAATTTCTTACCTTATAAAATATTTTAAAACTGAATATGGCCTGTGGACTAATTTACAAGATACATCTATGTCTACATCCGTGGCAACTTATATTACTTTAACAGCTGTATGAATTATAGTATAAAGGAGGCGATTAAACAAAGAAACATGAATCGGTTCTACCTGGTACAGGCATATTATCAACTCAGTATAAATGGTTCTTCCGGTACAGGCATATTTCAACTGACACAAATCTGTTCTTCATGGTACGGGCGTATTTAATTTTAATTTAATTAATTTTAAAAATGGAGGTAATAATTATGTTCAAAAGAAAGTTGCCAATTTTTCTTGTTCTTGTGTTGATTATCAACTGTTGCTCATTGCTTGCTTCTTCAGGTAAAGGAAGAGCTGCTACCATACACCATGTGGGACCCGGGCAGCAATATAACGGTACAAGCAGTGCTGTAATTCAACAGGCAATAAATGCAGCAAATGCTGGTGATATTATCTGGCTTCATGAAGCACAATACAACATAAGCGGCCCAATCCTTCTCAAAAGCGGTTTGACCTTAAGAGGTGACGGCATTAACAAGACCATAATATATGGGGGTCCTACTGTTTGCACAACATATTCCAATGATGCATATGTTCGCTGCTATAATATATCCAATGTAGAAATTTACGGAATAACATTTAAAAGTGCATCAGCCGGCCCCCATGAAAATGGTAAAGGGGACCTCTACAGGTACTGTATAAGTGCCAGAAATTGCAGCAACATAAAAATTCATGACTGTTCCGCTCCAAAATGGATTTACAATGATTTTTTCAGGGCGTCCTACAGCACCGGCCTGGAAATGTATAATTGCGATATTGTAACAGGCCATACCGGTGGTTATTTTTATAACTGCAGTGATGTGAAAGCTTATAACAACCGGATTCTTGTCTATACAAACGCCGGTTTGAGAGGAGACAACACCTATGGAAATGTCAAGTTCTACAACAATACAATCTGGTGTGAAGCCAGCAGCGGTCAGGCAGCTTTTGAATTCCAGAACAATTGCAACGGTGTAGAGATGCATCATAATTTGGTATACGATTTTTCAAAAGCCCATTCATACCATTGTGTTGTTCAAAACTGGCAAGGGTCTGCATATGGCAATGTTGTTTTCCGTGACAATGTTTACTGGAACTGCTCCGGTGGTGTTGAAATAGGCAGCGGAACCGGCAACATAATAGATCCCTCCAATCGCAATGTTGCATACTGGGAATCTATAGGCTATGGCTGCCAAAGCACTGAACCCCTTGATCCGGATGCATGGTATTCGGGCACCAGCTTTACTTCCGTGCATGATCTGGGCTCGGGAAATACAGGCAGTGCAGTAACCATCGAATTTGATGTTATACCTTTATACAGCAACACTTCCGGTGTTATAGGCTATGCCGACAGTTCCACCACCATAAGCTCCTTCAGCGATATGGC
>DUMO01000012.1 GCA_012839865.1 Clostridiaceae bacterium | reverse complement strand
TGTAGGAATGGCCACAAAACCATTCCAGCAGTAGAGGGTTTGGACACCCCGGAAGCGTACCGATGGAACAGTCATTGTTTCGTTGAGAGCTCGAAGCTCGCCATTTCAATGGCGATGTAGTTCACCTAATCAAAAGTATGGTATAATAAAACAGATAATGTAAAAAAGAAGAGGTGTGCTTGAAAAAATACTGCCTGGTTTTTAAACTCTGGCAGTCCTTCAAAATTGACGTTTTTAAAATTTTCTGCATCTTGTCATATAGGAGGATAATATGGAAGTTGTCGTTTTGAACGGAAGCCCTAGAGGGAAGTACAGCATCACATTGCAAACTTCATTGTATTTGGAGAAAAATTTTCCGGAGCATAAATTTCAGTATTTTCATGTTGCTCAGCGAATAAAATCTATTGAAGAATATTTCTTATATATAACTGAAGCCTTTAAAAGTGCAGATCTGATTATTTTTTCTTATCCTGTATATACATTTATTGCTCCAAGCCAGTTACACAAGTTTATAGAACTTTTGAAGGCATATGACATTGAACTGTCAGGGAAATTTGTTACTCAGATTACTACTTCAAAGCATTTTTATGATGTAACTGCACATAAATTTATTCAGGAGAACTGTCAGGACCTTGGCATGAAGTACATTAGGGGACTGTCTGCGGACATGGATGACCTCCTGACAGAAAGTGGGCAAAATAATGCAAAAGACTTTTTTGAATATGTTTGCTGGTGTGTTAAGAATGATGTATATGAAACCATTCTCCCAAAAGTAACTGCTCCCGCTCATCGTCCGGTTACTCCCGCTCCTTCGGCCCAGGATAAAAAGAGCGGGGATGTGGTCATAGTTACGGATTGCTCCAGGGATGACAAGCAGCTTAATGATATGATTGACAGATTCCGTTCAGTGTTCAAATATAAGAGCCGTATTGTCAATATTTCCGAGTATCCTTTCCAGGGTGGGTGTTTAGGCTGCTTTAACTGTGCGGTCGACGGTAAATGTATTTATAAGGACGGTTTTGATGATTTCCTGCGCAATAAAATACAGACTGCGGATGCAATTGTATATGCTTTTTCCATCAGGGACCATTCCATGGGTTTCACCATTAAAATGTATGATGACAGGCAGTTTTGCAATGGTCACAGAACAGTGACCATGGGGAAACCGGTGGGATACCTGATAAGCGGGAACTATCCATCAGAGGTCAACCTCCAGATGATTATTGAAGGACGAAGCGAGGTAGGAGGCAACTTCCTCGCAGGAGTTGCATGTGATGAAACGAACCCGGATGAAGAAATAGACAGGCTTGCTGAAAGACTTGACTATGCAATTAGTCATAAGTATACCCAGCCCAGGAACTTTTTAGGTGTTGGCGGAATGAAAGTTTTCAGGGACCTTATCTGGCTGATGCGCGGCATGATGAAAGCTGATCATCGCTTCTATAAAAAGCACGGATTATATGACTTCCCTCAAAAGAAAAAATGGACAGCTCTGAAAATGTATCTTGTAGGTGCCCTAATGTCTTCTCCAAAACTACGAGCTAAAGCAGGGAATAAAATAAATGAAGGCATGGTTGCGCCATATAAAAAGGTTCTGGAGAAATAAGACAGGGCGGGACAGGGGACGGTTCTCTGTCCTGTTTTTCCTGAATAAATCAAGACAGGGGACGGTTCTCTGTCTTGTTTTTTATTCAAAAAAATAAGGGAAGGACTGCCTGTCTTGACATATACACTACCAAAATAGTAAAATAACCCAGAGGTGATGTGTAATGCCAAGACAAGCAAGGCGATTCAGCTCAACGGGAGTATATCATATTATGTTAAGGGGTATTAACCAACAACAGTTAATGGAAGACAGGGAAGACAACGAAAAATTTCTGGAAGTGTTGAGTGAGTGTAAATTAATTTGCGGGTATAAGCTATATGCATACTGCCTTATGGGAAATCATATCCATTTGCTAATGAAGGTTGAAAATGAACCATTGGACAAAATATTCAAAAGAATTTGTGGACGGTATGTTTACTGGTACAATACAAAATATAAAAGAGTAGGGCACCTGTTTCAAGACAGATTCCGAAGCGAGGCAATTGAGGATGAAGAATACTTATTGAGTGTGCTGCGGTATATACACCAAAATCCAGTGGAAGCGGGATTAACCAAAAATGTTGGAGAATACCCATACAGTAGCTACAATTGTTATATGGAGCCTCAAAATAACCTATTAGTGGATGTTGATTTTATTCTGACCATGATTAACAGAAAACAACTGGAAGAGTTACATAAAGAAACGAGCAGGGACATTTGCCTAGATGTAATGAAGCGGTCCTTTTATTTGACGGACGAACAGGCAAAGGAAATAATATGGAAAATAGCGAAGTGTAAAAATGCCTCTGAGTTTCAAAAAATAGACAAAAAGATAAGAAATTATCTTATAAAAAGACTGAGTGAAGAGGGGCTTACGATAAGGCAGATTAGCAGATTAACAGGGGTAAGTAAAGGGATTGTAGAGAGATGTAAAAATAGGACACAGAACCGTCCCCTGTCCTGCCCACATTAACCGTCCCTTGTCTTACTATGCTTGCAGGTAATTTATTCTTGACAATTTTAAATGAAAATGATAATCTCTTTCAATAAGAGGGTATATTAATAATAGAAAATAAATTATGAAGGTAGATGATGCGAGTATGCCATTATCAAAGGCCAAGATTGGTGAAACATATAAAATCAAAGGGATTGAAGGCAAGGATAAGGTGAAAAAGTTTCTTTTTACCCTGGGATGTTTTGAAGGACAAGAAATCACCCTTATTTCCAAGCTTGCCGGGAATTATGTGGTAAATATCAAGGACAGCAGATATGCGATGGATGAAAATATGGCCAAGTCCATAGTATTAAGTGCATAAGATAAATTTGACTGTTATGTAAATATGCTATGAATCAAATAGCATTTTATATTTACCTAGTTAATGATAATGATTTTCAATATCAAATGGGCGGATATTTGTCTCAGGGAGGAATGTGTGGTGAAAATGACGCTGACAGGTAATGCGGATAAAGTTGGTAAAGAAATGAGTGAAAAGATGAGCTTGATGAAAATAGCAATTGCGGGCAACCCGAATTCAGGAAAAACTACAGTATTTAATGCAATTACCGGAAAAACAGAATTTGCAGGCAACTGGCCTGGTGTTACAATTGCAAAGAAGGAAGCATTTCTTAAGAAAAAATTCAATCCTTACAGAACCGCTATAAAAATTGTGGATCTTCCAGGTACATATTCTATTGTACCTTTTACAGGTGAAGAGGCTATAACAAGGGACTTCATATTAGGTGAAGCACCGGATGTAATCATCAACATCGTGGACGGAGCAAATATATCCAGAAGTCTCTTCTTCACAACACAACTCCTGGAATTGGGAATTCCCGTAGTAATTGCAATAAACAAGAGCGATATTGTCTCCAAAAGAGGTGATGCTGTAGATCTGGAGGCTCTGAGCAAGGAACTTTGCTGCAGCGTAATTCCAATTACAGCATCCACGGAAAAGGGTTTGAATGACTTAATGAGGGAAGCAATAAGAGCAGGCAAGGAGGAGAAACCTCAAACTGCTCCTGATTTTCCAGTGAATAATTCTGATGATGAAGATATGGCCAGGCAGAAATTTGTAGATGAAATTGTTGAAAAATGCATGGTCAAAAAGAGAGATGCCACCAAGATAAACCTTTATGACAAAATAGACCGTATTGTTGCCCACAAATGGCTGGGCTTACCAATATTTTTTGCAGTCATGTGGGCTGTATTTTCGTTTTCCATTGGAGGTCTGGGGGGTTACCTGTCTGAATACTTCAATGAGGTGGTTTTCGGAGAGATTGTTCCTGATGCGGTAAATAGATTTCTGGAAGGTTTGAATATTAATCCCCTGCTGCAAGCCCTGATTGTTGACGGGGTGATTGGCGGAGTCGGCGCTGTAATAGGATTCCTGCCTTTGATTATGATATTGTTTTTCTGCCTGGCGCTTCTGGAAGACAGTGGATACATGGCCAGAGTAGCATTGGTCTTTGACCGGTTTTTCAAAAAAATAGGGTTGTCGGGAAAATCAATTATTCCGATGATCGTAGGTTCAGGTTGCGCAATTCCTGGTGTTATGGCAACGAGAACCATTGAAGATGTCAATGAAAAAAGAATGACCACCATCCTTACTCCCTTCGTACCTTGCGGGGCAAAACTTCCCATCATAGCCCTTTTTTCAGCAGTGTTTTTCCCGGATAAGGGTTGGGTAGGGCCAAGCATGTACTTAATTGCCATTACGATAATTGTTATCGGAGGACTTTTACTGAAGAAGATTTTTGTATGGGAAAACACATCCCAGTTTATCCTGGAGCTTCCGGAATATAAATTACCAAGCATGAAATATGCCTTTTGGCAAATGTTTGAAAAGGCGAAGGCATTTATACTGAAAGCCACTACCATTATTCTTGTATCAAATACGCTGGTTTGGTTTGCTCAGGCTTTTGGCTGGAATTTCAGACCTGTGGAAGACCAGGGTTTGAGCATTCTGGCAACTTTGGGAAGAGCGATTGCTCCTCTTTTAATCCCCCTGGGATTTGTGGGTTGGCAGCTTGCAGCGGCAGCAATTACAGGGTTTATTGCCAAGGAAAATGTAGTGGCAACTCTGGCAGTACTTTTATCAGTGGCTTCAGAAGAGGCTTTAAATGTACCGGGAAGTGCTTTGACGCAGTTTTTTACCCCGGTAACAGCATTTGCATATCTTGTATTTAATCTGTTTACACCGCCTTGTTTTGCGGCAATCGGAGCCATGAATTCGGAAATGGGTTCAAAAAAGTGGTTGTTTAGAGCCCTGGCTTTTCAACTTGGTGTAGGCTACACCCTGGCAATGCTTGCTTCACAGGCGGGTTCGTTAATCATGTATGGGAAACCGGCCAGTGGCTTTGTACCGGCTATAGGAGTTTCGATACTGATTTTTACCGGTGTTGTTATAATGATCAGGAAAGCAGAGGTTAAACGTATCAAGTTAGGAGTTGAGGTATAGTATGGGAAATGTAATAATTGGATTGGTATTTGCAGTTATTTTCATCTTTGCTTTAAAGAAAGTTTACATTGATGCAAAAAATAAAAAATGCAGCTGCGGGAGTGCATGTTCCGGCAATTGCAAGTACTGCAAGTAATTTGTCAAAACTGAGCAAGACGAATTACAACCTGGCGGAAAGTATAATGGGTACTGGTTTCGGACTATCCATTGTCAAAAAAGTCATTGAAATGCACGATGGTGTGTGCGGTGTTGAATCCAAGGAAGGAAAAGGCAGTATTTTTTGGTTTCAATTGAAGCTGAAAAGTAAAAATCAATATATAGTTGACTAGTCAACCATCCTATAGTATAATTAATTATCTGGCGTACAGTTTGGAGCGATATATGATGCTTACAATGCAGGAATTTTGGCTGAGCTTGAAATCAGTACTTCGTTCTGCAAGACAATTAATCAATACAAAATTGGAGCCGTTGGGCCTTACAAGCTCCGAGGGAGACATCCTTTTTCAATTAGTTTCAGAAAGCAGGGGATTGACTCAGGAGGAACTGACAGAGCGGCTTGATGTGGGAAAAGCAGCTGTTTCCCGAACTATTGATTCACTTGTGGATAAAGGTTATGTTAAACGTGAACAGCACCCGGAGATTGCCCGGGCGAACAGAATTACTTTAACTGAAAAGGCAAATGAAATCAGCACACTCGTTTCAAATGTATACAACAATGTTTATGAGACCCTGAAAGGTAACATCACAGAAGAAGAGTTGGAACATGTCTCCACTTTACTTGTACGTGTCAGCCAAAATATTCAATCGCAAGGAGTTAGATTTAAGTAATGGTTTCTGAGTTATTTGCCGGCATGGGTGTATTGCTTGGCTATTTTTTAGTATGTATTGCATGCCTGGTTTTAATACGTTATTTTTTAAAAGTTCCAACTGAATTGTTTCGGAAGACCTTACATACCATTTTGCTTTTCTCGGTGCTGATATTGGTCTATTACTTTAAAACATGGTGGATATCGGTAATTGCGACGGTAATTTTCGCGATAGTTGTGTTTACTATACTTTCCATCGGGGAATTGTTCAAAGGCTATTCGAAATTTCTCACTGAACGAAGCACCGGTGAGTTGAAACGCAGCTTATTGCTTGCATTTGGAATGTTTGCCATAATCATTCTTGTATGCTGGGGCTTGTTTAAAGATAAGATGCTTGTCCTGGTAAGTATATATGCATGGGGATTTGGTGATGCAGCAGCCGCATTGGTGGGCAAACGCTTTGGAAAGCACTTTGTCACAGGGAAGTTGATTGAAGGCCGTAAGAGTATGGAAGGAACCATTGCGATGTTTGTTGTCTCGTTTTTATCTGTTATGATTGTACTGCTGATTCGCGGGGGGCTGCCATGGCATGGATATATCCCGATTGCTGCGATTACAGCGGCAGTCTGCACGGTTGTGGAGTTATTCACCCTTAAAGGATATGATACAATAACCTGTCCTTTGGCAGCAGCAGCAACAATACTTCCTTTGTTATGGGTGTGGGGAGGCCTTGTTTTAGTATGAAATTGAAATGCAAATATGATTTCCCACACAGAAAACAGGGGCAGGGAGGCTTTTGCTTACATGAAAACGAAATCTGGTGAAAATACGCTGCTGGCATCCGTTCTGCTAAGTTCCCCGGGACCTGCTGTACTTGGTGTGGGGCTGATGCTTGGCAAATCTTCCACGCAGCTTGCTGATTTTATACGCCGTACGGCAGAGCTTGCAGCCATTATCATTTCATGGTATATATTTCGCGCTACCAATAAAGATGATGAAGAAAACGCAATCAAGAAAGCGAAGCTTGAGGGTATTGCCAACTATTGTGTTGGATTGGCTATGTGCTTAAGCGGAATTGTTATGATTCTTATAGCCCTTTTGTCGGGCCATGCTGAAAAAGGCAATGTGATACTCGGACTTGTCATAGCAATCTTAGGTGCAACCACTAATTCGTGGTTCTGGTTTCGATACCGCAGACTCGATAAAGCCGGACCGAATGCAATACTTGCTGTTCAGAGCAAACTGTACCGCGCAAAATCCCTTGTGGATATCTGCGTGTGTGCAGCCCTTGCTTCAATCTTAATTTTACCTGGTTCTGTTGTTTCATATTATATGGACATAGCAGGGTCTGTCGTAGTTGCAATGTATTTGCTGATCAGCGGGGCAATTATTCTGTTCAGGCGAAAACCGGACGAAACCTGCACTATAGAATAATATGATTCCTGTTGATATCCCTTTTGTTATCAGCCAGAGGTATAATTTCTGCAAAGGTTTATTCATTTCTCAATTTGTAGTGGTGACTGATACCTCACAACAAAAATAAATAATTTATTAAAAAAAGTGTTGATATTTTGCAAGATTTTGTCCCTTTGCGGTGGTTGTCTTAGCGTAAAACACGATTATTGCATGATATAACAATGCGTTTATGGACTATTTTATGGTCTATGATCTCTTTTTAAAAGTATGTGGTGCGACACGCAACGTAGCAAAGAAGCCTACGGCCGTTAATAATACGAGAATTGCCATCGGTAGAAGTAAATTTGTGATGTCACCACGAATAAATAATATACCATAAGTCAAAAGACCTTCAACTTTGTTTACCGTGCTAAAAATGGGGCTCTTTACAATGCAGTCCATGGCATAGGGCTGAAGAAGGTAATATACAACCAGGTGTAAAGTTTCAAATACGAACAAAATCATAGCGAAAATAGTACCAAATATCAGCAAAGTGCTTGTGGGCAACCAAGTTCCGGCGGTTATCAGCAAAATGCATACATCAGCTAATGTAAGTCCAAGTAGAAAAAAACCATTCAACATCAAATAGCGAAAACGCCTAAGGAAGCTCATTCGTATTGTCACGGCGTCATAAAAGCCATGATATAGTAGCGGAGCATCCATATTTCGGAAACATAGTTCCAAAAAACTATGGCCATAGGTCATTCCTATATGGGATGGCAAGTCAATAATAATACGAATATTTGTTCGATAAACATATCTAGCAATTCATCTCTCGCCTACGCTTTTACTAAAGTGAGCAGGGTGGCTTAGAGGCGGGAGACTTCTTGCTGCTATGTGTTAAATGATTTCTTTTCCCAAAATTGAATTCTAATGTAACATAAATGGATTTGAATCGTCCATATAAATGTATGCATACAGGTCAGCAAAGTAAGGAGCATAAAAAATGTTGAATGAAGATACTCTGAAAAAGGCCCGGGAAGGTGATCAACAGGCAATTGAAGATATTTGTGCCATTACGTGGGAACCGGTTTACCGGTATATTTATTTCAGGGTTCAGAACCGCCAGGAAGCTGAGGATATTACACAGGAGGCATTTATAAAAGTACTTGACTACCTGAAAAAGAATAATATTCGCCATGATAAATTTATAAGCTTTTTAAAAAAAAGTTGCTTTGAATGTTCTTCGAGATAAGTGGCGTAATATAAAAAGACGTGGCAGTGATATTTGCCTTGATGCCATAAGTCCTGAAGAATCTTCAGTATTGGACGATACGGAACTTATTGCACTTCGGGAGTTGATAAAAAGCGGGTTGAACACCTTGAATGAGGACCAGCGTAAAGTTATTGAACTAAGAATTATTCAAGGCTACTCTGTGCATGACACGGCAGTAAAGATGAATAAAAAAGAGGTAACTGTCCGGGTGCTGCAATACCGGGCGTTACATACACTTGCGAAATTCCTGGGCAAGAATACTTGAAAGAGGGGAAATGAAATTGATAAACAACATAAAAAGAATTTCAGACTATATAGACAGGCTGAATATCGAACAACAACCTTTGGAACATGAAAACATGCATTCTTCCAGGCGATTTAAAATGTTGTCAAAAACTGTGAGGTTGGTACGCACACTTAAAGAACCAACATTGCCGGAGGATGGGTTCCCAAAACGTCTGGCTGCGAGTATCGCTGCTCATGGGTCAAAAGCCTCTGAGGTTTGCAGCAAGCAGGAAGAGAAGCAAAGAGGAAGCGCTGAAGGTGAGACATTAAAAACTTCTCAGGTCTGCTGCAAGCAAAAAGACTATGGAAGAGAAGGTGTAACCGGGCAAATTTCAAAAAAATCAGCCGTACAAATGCGACGCAAGATTGCCGGAACTGCAATTGCCGCAATACTTATGCTGGTATTTGCACTAAGTCTGGCAATTCCGCCAATTGCCAGGACTAATATTGTACTTGCAATGGAGAGAGCTATCGAGGATGTTCAGTCTTACCATGGCATTCTTGAAATTGTAATGACAAATAAGAACGGTGAGGAATTCATACAGGCAAAGCGTGAAGTTTATACAGACAAAAAGGGCAGGTATTGGGTAAAAGAGCTAGATGGTATCAATGAAGGTTTTGTTACAGTAAACAATGGGGAAAAGAAATGGCAGGTTCGCCCTGATGAAGAAAAGGTTTATCTGTTTGAAGCCTTTCCGGATGCATACCGGTTCACATTTGAACTCGACAATGAAGTAAACTATGTAAAGAATGCGGCAAAAGTTACAGCCTGCGGGGAAGAAACAGTAGCGGGAAGAGATGCAGTCATCTTTGAAGTATCACCCCATGGAGGGCAAACCTATAAAATTTGGGTTGACAAGGAGACGAAACTGCCCCTGCAAAAAGAAACGTCCATGCAAAATGCACTGCAGTACAAGGTAACATATACTGAAATTGAGTTGAACAGCAGAATACCGGCCGAAGTTCTAAGTTACCGTATTCCTGAAGGATATTCGGTAGTAGTGACAAATCCGGAGCAAATGGTCAATGATGCTGAAGAAGCACAAATGCTGGCAGGATTTGCTCCCATTGCGCCTCTGATCAATCATGAGGAATATGAATTAGACGGAATCTCAGTTGCAACTTCCGGTAAGATAATCAAGTTTCATTACACTTCAAGAGCAGGACAAAATAAGGTAATTTTCCTCCAGGGCAGGGCAACCGATTCTTTTAAAGCAGCTTCAACTGCAGTTTTAGGCAAGGTTGGAGAGAACGCCGCCGAAATCATGTCCCCGCTTGCCGAATCCTACGGTGTGTTGTCGTCAGGGTTATATGCAGGTATTACGGATATCAGTTCCATCCACTGGCAGGATGCCGAATATGATTATGCGGTGGTGGGGAATGCCTCCCTTAAAGAATTGGCGGAATTTATCAGTGCAATCACCGGAGAAAGTGTGGAATTCCCTGAAGAAAGCCGGGATCAGGAATTCGAGCCTCAGGTTAAAGTAGCAGTTAATATGGAAATAGAGAATAATGAGCAAAAAAGTGTTGACGGAGGCCATACACCCTGGCGACTTGACCCGGTATTTACTTCGCAGGTTTTTGTAAGTTTGAAGATATTTCCGGATGGCATGGAGGGAGATTATCCGGTGGCATACGAAGCATTGGAAGTAAAATATAACAACGGAGCAAGAGCAATAATTGAGGTAACCGTTGAATCTCCTGTCAGAAGAGTATATCTTGAAAAACTAATCCGGCAGGACAGCACTGGAATATGGACTGTTGTCGGTTATGATGAAAACTGACGGGTATCTTATCAAAAGAATACTTGCTTTGCAAAAATCCGTAATTATCCATAATAAAAAAGGCAGCATGTCAAGATAAGTGTTTGCTCGACTATTGGAAGCTTTGCACCTTGATATCCATAAAAAATGCACCTATGGTTAAGGTGCAAAGCTTTCCAAGCCTCTCTGTTTCATTTGTGGAAAAAATCAACTTCTCCTGCAGAAAACCTATCGATTTTGCTTATACCGGAACAAAGCCTGTAGATCACACCTATACAGGAACCAGACTTTCAATTTCCTTATGCAAGGACTCGCCCATACCGGGGTAAAACCTTTCGATTTTGTTTGTACCGGAACAAAACCTTTTGATTTCGCTTATACCTGAATCAGACCTTTGTTGCCTCCAGTGATGCATTGGCCGCCTTCCGGTGTAACGATGAATGTATTTTCGATACCTACCATTCCTATATTTTCAATGCCCTTTTTGGGTTCAAGGGCAAATACCATTCCTTCCTGAAGAGGATCTTTGAATCCCTTGGCTATAACAGGCCATTCGTCCACATGGAGACCTATTCCGTGGCCTAAGAATTTTGCCTGTCTTTCACCGAAACCCATAAAGTTTCTTATAAAACCGGCATCAAGGCCATCCATGCTTTTCTTGTATATATTTTCAGGTATCTCCCCGGGCTTGAGCATCTCAGCGGTGCGATCCTGAATTTCCACACATTGTTTGTGAATTTTTACAGCATCCTCAGGCAACTTGCCGCCAAAAACATATGTCATGGTTTTGTCGGTGTGGTACCCTTCAGATCCAAAGGCTACGTCCACATAAACCAGGTCGCCCTTTTTAAGCTTTCTTTCCCGGCTGGCAAAAACCGGTACTGCAGCACTCATTCCGTAGAGTCCGCCAGGCCCGTCAAAATATGAGGGATAAATTGAGCTTTCACCGAAGCACATGTGCCCCATTACAACCTCGGTATCATACATTGCAAACCTGATGACACCCTGGTGTCCCTCCTTTACCATCACTTTGTACAGCTCTGCAGCAAACTCTGCTTCACTCATCCCTTCCCTGAGGATACCGGGTACCAGTTCTTCCAACACCCGGGCATGCTTTTTCCCGGCATCTTTCATTATGGAAAGCTCGTATTCACTCTTTACCGCTCTTGTCAATGAAATCTGCTTGTCAAGGGATCCTGCATCCCTGCAGGGAAAATGCTTCCTGAACCTTTGCCAGTGCGCCAGAGGTACATTTTCAGTTTCGGTGTGGATAATGTCCTCTTTATGTTCAAAATTTAAAGCTGCGTCACGGAAACTGCTCATATGCTTAATGCATGGAAACGAAGACTCATCCAGGGCCCTTTCAATACTTCTTCGCACCCATAGAACAGGTTCGCTGCCTTTTCTTATTAAAAGCATTCCATCCTGCATGGTTCCTGTGAAGTAATATAAATTGACCTTGCTGAAAATAACTGCCGTTTCCCAGGAAGGGTAATATATATCCGTGTAGCCGTAAAAACGCTTCAATCGTAAATCCAGCTCGCTCTGGGGAACCTTGCTTCTTTGGATAAACATCTGATTAAGACTCATCTCCATCTTCCTTTTTCAGTTAATAAACCTAATTTATATATCCCCTCTTCGATACAATAATAACATCTTTTCACAACTGCGTCATGTTGTATGACCAATTTTCAACTATGCTTATAGTAAAATACAGCAAGCTGGGTTCGGCCCCTCAAATTCAATTTTTCCAGAACAACACTTATATAATTCCGAACTGTTCCTTCACTTAAAAACATTTTTTTTGCAATTTCTTTGTTTGACAAACCATTGGCCACATGCTTGATTATTTCCAGTTCTCTTTCACTCAACCCGTATTTTTTTATATTGGTTTGGGTGTCATCTGCAGCGCTGCTTACAGCTACCGGTGAAAATTTTGAAATGATTTCATCCCCGAAAACCCTCTGTCCTGTATATACAGCCTTTACCGACGGGTTTATGCTTTCAAAATCCTGTTTTAATATGTATCCTTTGGCCCCGATCTGAAAAGCTCTGACAATATATTCGTTATCCAAAAATGTGGTCAGAAACAGAATTTTTGCATCCTTGTCCCGGGCAAGAATTGATTGTGCAGCCTCAATTCCTGTAATACCCTCCATTCTGATATCCATCAGCAGAATATCCGGTTTTAGCTTGCCGTATAATTCAACAGCTTCCCGGCCGCTGTTTCCTGTTCCCACTACTTCAATGTCCGGATCCGACTCCAATATTGTTTTAAGTGATGCACAAACCAGTTTGTCATCATCTATTATCAATACTTTCAACAGGCACCCTCCTTTGGAACGGAGATGAAAATTTCAAAACCGTTTTTGGCAGTAATGTTTATGTTTCCGTTAAGTGAATATACCCTGTCAGTCATGTTCTTAAGACCCATACCTTCATCTGTTGAAAACTTGTCCACAGTACCGTTATCCCGGATAATCAGTTGGTAAATCGCAGGATGCTCCCGGAATATGATTTCCACATGCGTCGCGTTCGAATGTTTTATTATATTTGCCAGGGCTTCCTTTACAACGGTTATAAATGTGTATTTCAATTTTCTGCCCGGATTTGTGCTGATGCTATAATCATAGCTAACATCACAGAAAGTGAACTGGCCGATTATTTCTCTTACTTTCGTATCAAGATCAATGGATTCGTCATATAACTGATGAACACTTTTTCTTATACTGTTCATGGCCTGGTCCAATGTGTCTTTGAGGGCTTTAAGGTTTTCTTTTATTTTTTTATCATGGCAGATGGAAAGCAGTGCACCTGACTGCAGGATGGCACTGGAAAGCAGATGCCCCACATTGTCATGAATCTCCCGGGCTATCCGGTTTCTCTCATTGAGGGTGGCAAGGTTTAGCTCAAAGTCTTGCTTTTCCATCAACTCCCTGCCCTGGTTCTCCAATTTGATAGTCATTTCCCTTGCAGCATCCATCAGCTCATAATTCTTTGCATGCAGCTTAAACTGGTTTTCTGAGCGGTACCTTAGCAGCAGCGAGAACGCAAGCATGGCTGTTACGATTGATATGATTTCTGATGGCACAGTCTGAAAGAAATTTAAAACCGGGATTAGTCCCAAAAGGTTAATAAACTGAAAACTGTATTGGTATATGGAAGTATTGCTTTTACCGCTACGGTTGAAAAACATATCATACGCTATTATCGGCAGGAAAAAAATCAATGCCTGCACAAAGCAAGCCAGAACCGAAAAGCCAACAGTCAAAACCATTCTTGGCCGAAAGTCATCAAAGTAGCTTAAGAATCCGCCAAATATAATACTGACAAGTACAACTGCGACACTGATGCTGAAGACTAGCTGGCTAAGGTAGACAATCAGGCAACAAATGAAAATGATAATTTTATCAAAGAAATTTATATTGTAATACATAATAACATTCCTAATCCTCACATTTACATAGGCTTCTTGCTTATATTATCATTTTTTTCCTGTAATTACAAGCACTATGTGGGCGGGACAGGGGACGGTTCTGTGTCTCAGCGCGGGATTAGGGGGACGGTTCCTGCCACTGCCTGGTCCGTGAAGACCACTGTCTCCAAATAAAACACAGAACCGTCCCCTGTCCTGTCCCGGCCTGGCCTGGCGCTTTGCCAGAGGGAACCGCAAGAACCGTCCCCCTGGTCCCGCGGTATATGACATTTGTCAACTCAGATTGTGATTTGCGACACTTACAACATAAACAAGGGCATAGTATCATGATAATGAAATCGGAACTAATAATTTTGGAGGTTATAAATATGATAGTAAAGGTTAGAAACCTGGTAAAACGCTATGGCAACCTGGTTGCCCTGGATCACCTGTCTCTTTCGGTAAAGGAAGGTGAAATTTTTGGTTTGCTTGGACCAAACGGCTCAGGCAAAACCACGGCGATAAACTGCATCTTGTCGCTGCTGAAATACGACAAAGGAGAAATTGAAATATTCAATCAACCTATGAGCCCTGATGCTTATAATATTAAACGGGATATCGGCATTGTCATGCAAAACGTGGCAGTGTACAACGAGCTGACGGTATACGGAAACATTGACTATTTTTGTGGTCTGTATATTACGGATAAGCGCAAGAGAAGAGAACTTGTGAAGGAAGCAATTGATTTTGCAGGTCTGGGTGAATACACGCATTTCTATCCGAAAAAATTGAGCAGTGGTTTGCTGAGAAGGCTGAATATCGCCTGTGGCATCGCCCACAAGCCAAAATTAATCATCCTTGACGAGCCTACGGTCGCAGTTGACCCTCAGAGCAGGAACAAAATACTTGAGGGAATTATGAAGCTTAATGAACAGGGGGCAACAGTAATATACACATCCCATTACATGGAGGAAGTTGAGCAGATTTGCAGCATGATTACGATCCTGGACAAGGGCAGGGCTATCGTAACCGGCACCAAGGAGCAGCTTAAGGACATGATTACAATGGGAGAGAAAATCACCGTTGAAACCTTTGGTTTGTCAGATACACAGCTTTCTGCAATAAAAGGGCTCCCCAATGTGATTTCGGTTGATTACAAGGATAACCTTCTTGTGATTAAATCCAGCAAGGGTAGAAATAATCTTGAAAACATTCTCGATGTTGTTAAAAAAGAGGACATCCGGTTTGGCAAGATATATTCCGAACTTCCTACACTCAATGACGTTTTCCTTGAGATTACCGGGAAAGAACTTAGGGATTAGGGGGGATTCATGATGTTCAGGCATATTTTTAAATACAGGTTGAAATGCCTTTTGCGTGATTGGGAGAATTTATTCTGGACAGCGCTGTTTCCAATATTGCTTGCTTCATTTTTCTTCATGTCTTTATCCAATCTGACCAAAAATGAGCAATTTAACCCGATAAACATTGCTGTTGTTGACAATGGGCAATATCGGAACAATAAAAGTTTCATGCTTGCCCTGGACAGTGCTTCCAAAGGTGATGAAAGACTTTTCAATCTTTCTGTCACCTCACAGGAGCAGGCGGAACAAATGCTGAAGGATGATGAAATTTATGGGTATATTATTGCGGAAGAGCCCATAAAACTGATTGTTAAAAACCTGGGTATAAATCAAAGTATTATAAAAAGCTTTCTGGATATTTACATCCAGACCGAGTCGGCGGCGGAATCTATACTGGCTGAAAACCTTTCCGCAATGCAATCGCTTTTAGCCGACATCAACAGCCGTAAGAGTTTTGTTAATGACGTGCCAATTTCAAAGGTGGCTCCTGACGCTACAACGATTTTCTATTATACTGTGATTGCAATGGCATGCTTTTACGGTGGTTATTTAGGGTTGCGGGAAGTTAGCGATATCCAGGCAAACATATCATCTGTGGCTGCAAGGGTAAACATGGCTCCGGTTCATAAGATGAAAGCTTTTTTATCCAGTGCTGCCGCAGCTCTCCTGCTCCATTTTTGCGAGGTTCTTATCCTGCTTGCTTATTTAATATTTATTTTGAAAGTGGACTTTGGCACAAGGACAATTTATGTTCTGCTGACTGCTTTTGTAGGCTCAGTCATGGGGCTTTCCTTCGGGACCTTGATAAGTGCCCTTGTCAAAAAAGGTGAGGGAGTAAAAATAGCTATTTTTACTTGTTTTACTATGCTTTGTTCATTCTTGTCAGGTATGATGAATCAAGGCGTCAAGTACAAAGTGGACACCGAGCTTCCCCTTTTATCCTGGATGAACCCGGTGAATAAATTAACCGACTCATTTTATTGCCTGCATTATTACGATACTCTCTCAAAGTATGCATTAAATATGGCTGCCATTACAGGGTTTGCCTTGATATATTGCCTGGCAACCTATCTCATTATAAGGAGGCGGAAATATGCAAGTATTTAAACTGTGCATGCAGATAATAAGAAAAAACATACCGGTTATGTTGATTTATGTTATATTAACTGCTGTTGTTACAGCATTGATGGTATCTGATATTGACAAAGAATATCAAAAGGAAATATCCTTCACTCCGGCTAAAAGAAGTATTGCATTCATCAGCGAAGATAACAGCCTATTGATTGATGGATTCAGGGAAGCCCTTGGGCAAATTGTAAATTTTGTGGAATTGGACGAAACACAGTTGCAGGATGCGCTCTATTTCCGGGAGGTAACATATATTGTCCGTGTTCCTGCAGGGTTTACAGAAGAATTTATGAAGGGGGCGGATGTGAAAATTGATAAATCAACGGTACCAAACTCCGTAAGCAACACTTACATTGATTTGTTCATAAATCAGTATTTCAACACAGCCAGGCTCTATATTAAAAACATTGACGGGATCAGCCAGGAATTGCTGGTTCAGTATTTGAAGGAGGATTTATCAAAAACCTCAAATGCAGAAGTTAAATCGACGACGGGTAAAAAAGTAACCTATCCGACTTATTCCAATAACTACTTTAACTTTTTTGCCTATACATTAATTTCAGTAATAATTCTTGGAATGAGCATGTTAATGATTGTTTTTAACGACCGGAACCTGAAAATGAGAAACAGTTGCGCCCCTGTAATCCCTGGCAGCATTAATCTTCAGTTTATTCTGGCAAACCTGTTTTTTACATTTGCTTCCTGGGCAATATTGGTTGTCATGAGTTTCATCTTTAATTATAAAAACAGTTTGAACGCATATACAGTATATTTCATTATAAGCTCATTTATATATTCGTTTTGCTGTGCAAGTATCAGTTTTCTGATTGGTAATCTTATAAAAAGCCAGAATGCAGTATACGCCGTCTGCAACACCATAGGACTTGGCTCAAGCTTTATCAGCGGTGTATTTGTACCACAGGAACTTCTGAGCGGTTCAATTTTGAAAATTGCCAGTTTTACGCCCGCATATTGGTATGTGAAGGCAAATAATGCAATAGCGAAGCTCACGCAGTTTGACTACCGTCATCTGCAGCCAATATTTTCGGATTTAATGATAGTTGCAGGTTTTGGACTGGCATTTTTTGCAGTCGCACTGGCCATTGGAAAAAGGAAAAATTATATTGAAAACTGACAGCTGACAGATTCCAGGGGAATAAAGGCATTACGGCAATCGAAAAAAGCTATTTTAACATAGTAAAATTCAGAACCGTTGGGCGAACGGGATAGCCTGGTAATGATACCGGCAATGGCTGGTAAGTCCCAGGAAGCCCCCGCCTCTTAGGCGGCGGGAGCACGTCACATAATAGCGGTAATCCCGTACCAGCCGGTGCAACATTAATTTATCGCCAATTTGCAGTTGGCAAGTACTAGATTAGAAAGTAAAATATATACATGCATATATAAAATGATAAACCCGATTGTCAAAAATGTATTGGCAAATCTTTATTGCAATGCAAGCACCGGAGCGCATGTTATTGGAACAATAACCTTGCGCTGCGGTTGGCTTGGATTGCATTAGACATGCAATCAGGGTAACTTGTTTGAAATAGCAGGTTGGTTAAAAATTATAAATATTCACAAGTGAGGTAGTTATGAAGGAGCTTCTGTTAAAACGTAAAGCAAAATTTATACAGTATCTTGTGGCAACCTTTATGTTTATCATTGAACATTATGCGCAGATGGTAATGTTTGCCCTGATACTGGGTGCAATTGAGAAGGCGGATGCCAGCTACTATAAAAATATCGTGGTTTTAACCGTCATCTTTGTTATATATGTACCTTTGAATTTCCTTATATCAAGAATGCTGCGGATCAGATACATGAGGGATACAATTTTGGATGTAAGAAAACAGGCTTTTGACAAGATTATCAACATGCCCTTCAAGCAGTATTCGCAGAAATCCAAGGAAGTTTACATATCCAACCTGGTCAATGATATTAATACATTTGAAAATAAGTTTTTCATAAGTTTGCTGAATTTCCTGATAAATATCGGGATGTTCCTGATTTCGTTTATAATTCTCATTGTTTTGGATTACAAACTGGCTGCCGGCATGTTTGTATTTTCCATTCTGTTGTTTTTCCTGGCCAGATTCTTTTCCGGGAAGACAATTTCGTTGGAGCAGGAGGTTTCAACTTCCAATGAGACGTTCACAACTGATATGGCCAATACCTTTTCCGGGTTGGAGATTTTGAAGCTGAACAATATTGAAGATAAATTTCTGGTCAAGAGTTTGGGTTCAATAAGTCGTTTGGAAAAGAAAAAGTTTGCAGCAAATGTTTTCACAGAGATGCAGAGGAATGTAATTCACGTTTTTGCTTTTGCTGTTTCAGTAATAGTTATGGTATACCTTGGGACAAAAATGCAGGGAGGGCTTTCCCTTGGCATGGTTGGCTTCATATTTCAGCTTTGCAGTTCCATGAGCTCTTATTTGATTGAAGCTTTTCCCATGTGGAATCAAATGAAGGCTTCTGTCACTATTTATAATAAAATTGCCAAGCCTGAAGAATATGAAGTTAAAATAGGGAGGGGAAACCAACCCTTCAAATTTGAGAAACAGATTGAGGTGTCCAACCTGAACTTTTCTTTTGGCAGCAAGCAGATAATAAAGGATGCATCCTTTGTCATAGAGAAAGGGAGAAAATACTTGATAAAGGGAGTCAGCGGGGCAGGCAAGACTACTTTGATGAACTTGCTGGCCATGGTTTATGATGACTTTGATGGTTCAATAAAGGTTGATGGAGTTGATTACAGGGAAATAGAGGAAAAATCATTTTATGACAAGGTTGCGTTTATCTATCAGGATGTATTTTTGTTTGAGGACACCATAAAGAACAATATCACTTTATACAGGGACATTCCTGAGGAGCAAATTACCTACGCAGCGAAAGTATCAGGTCTGGACGCGCTCCTTGAGGAAAGAAAAGAAGGTTTGAATGAAAGACTGGCGGAAAACGGGAAAAACTTATCCGGTGGCCAGCGTCAAAGAATTTCAATTGCGAGGGCAATTGCCAAAAATGCAGAGATTCTGTTTGTGGATGAAGGCACTTCCAATTTGAATGAAGAGCTGGGGAAGGAAATAGAAAAAGTTTTTCTGGAGTTGGATAATACGGTAATTGCAATAAGCCACCGGTATTATGAAGGAGTTACCGAGAACTATGACTATGTAATTGAATTGAAAAACGGGGAGGTTAATTGCTATCCGGCCTGCGATTATTTTAATGAGGTGATAACATGCTGAAAAAATACATAAAAGTTCTCCCGCATTTGCTTCTGGCAATTATTGTTACGTCACTATACTCCATATTTTTCGGCTATGTGACCATACACATGATGAAGTTGTTGGATCTTGTGTTGGCCGGCCAGATGGACCTGATGAAACAAGAGGCTCCGGGTGTAATAATTATGGCTGCGCTTTTGGTGCCCGTTGGAGTACTTGATACTGTTATAAAAAATTATTATAGAAAAAATGCCAATATTACACTCAAGAAATACTACATAACAAAAGTATTTCAGAAAAATATTGCTGAATTTCAAAAGGAAAACAACGCAAAATATTTGTCTGCCCTGACCAATGATTTCAACACCCTGGAGTTAAACCTCATTCACAGTATATTCCTGGTGTTTGAAGGAATAGCAAATTTCCTTGTTGGCATATGGCTTCTGACTACGGTTGACTCGAGAATGATTTGGCTGGCTTTGGTGATTATTGCAATAAACCTTGTGATTTCAATGTTGACTACAAAACCGAGCCAGAAAGCATTCAAGGAACGCAGTGACTTGTTTGACAACTATACCTCATATATCAAGGAGGTTCTGTCTGCATTCCATATTGTAAAGAACTATAACCTGCAGAAAAAGGTTACCGAAGATTACTATCATAAAAGTGAAGAAATTCAGAAGAAGGGTTATTTAATCGACTTGATGCTGTCGTTTATACATAGTTCTCAAAATTTTCTGATAGTAGGGTCCCTCTATGGGGTGATCTGCGGAGTCGGTTATCTGGCTGTAGTGGGGAAAGTTACAACGGGAGGCTTGCTGCTGATTGTTGAAGGGATTCAGAGGATGATGTTTCCTTTGTATACCGTGAGTGAAAGCTTGCCGAAGTTATTTACTACTGCAGATTTAATTAAAAAGATAGAGAAAACTCTGGAAAATTCCAATACCCATCCGGAAACTGTTGATTTGCCTGAATTTCGTCAAGAAATTGAATTCCGGAATGTCGGGTTTCAATATGAAGATGGCGAGCAGTTGATATTGGAGGATATTAATCTGAATTTTAAAAGGAATGGGAAATACCTTATTGTGGGGCCCAGCGGTGGTGGAAAATCTACGCTGCTCAGACTTTTACGAAAATACTTTAGTCCCACTGCCGGGGAAATTCTCATCGACGGCTACAATTTGATGGATGTTAAAAGGGAACAGTATTATAAGCTTATAGCCAATATAGAACAGCAGGTTTTCATATTTGAAGATACCATCAGGAACAATATAACCTTATACAAGGATTACTCCGAAGAGGAAATCAACCGGGCAATAGAAGCGGCTGGATTGGACGACTTTATAAAGGAGCAGCCCAATGGGCTTGATACTATGATATATGACAACGGAAAGAACATCTCCGGAGGGGAGAGAAGCAGAATTGTTATTGCCCGGGCGCTGCTGAGCAAGGCGAGCATCCTGTTTATGGATGAAGCTTTTGCTTCACTGGATATGGAACGAGCCAGGGAAATTGAAAAAACCATATTGGGATTGGATGATATAACTGTTGTCAATGTAAGCCATGTCATTTTTAATGATACTAAGGAGCTTTATGACCGTGTGATTACGGTTAAGAAGACGGCCTGGTAAATAATAATTGCATAGAAAGAGGATTTGCAAACAGACATAAATTTAGCAGTGTGAAATCAGATTACGGGCATTCTTTTTTATAATCTGCACGCACTGCTTAATTTATTTATGACCGGCAAAAAACAGTTAACAATAAACCTGAGTTTTTGCCTTTTGCCTCATGGATTCAAAATCAGGGAGGAGAATTTTTGGGCACTTGGAGACATTAAAACCCGCTTAAGGTAGCAAAGTCCGATGCTGCGGTCAGGAATTTGTTCTTTCAGGGGTACTTCAAATAATGTCCCGGTTTCTATTTCAGCTTGTGTGTATTCTTTTATCACGCAGGAAATGCCCAGATTGATTTTCGCCAGCAATATCAAAAGGTCATGGGAGCCTAGTTCTATTTCAGGATTGAGTCGGATGCCTTTGCCAAGGAAGAATCGTTCCACATAACGCCTGGAGTTGGATTTTTGCTCCAGAAAGATAAGGGGCAGTTGGGTTAACTCTTCCAATGACAAAGGGTGTGTTATTTTATCCTTGTATGCAGTTCCGGCTACAAATATATCATGGACCGTCATACAGGGTATCGAATGAATTGCCGGGTCTTCAACAGGCAGATTGCATATGGCAAGGTCGATATGACCAGCTTTAAGCAGTTCACAAAGCTCAACAGAGGTTCCGTTGATTATGTTCAGCTTGATATTTGAATATAGTTTGTGAAACTGATCCAGGTATGGTACAAGGAAGAACTTGGCTGTAGTGTCGCTGACTCCTATCCGCAGTTCCCCTGTGATAAGCCCCTGTATCTCCTTCAGTTTCTCCTCGCCGGTTTCCAGAAAATTAATTGCAGATCGGGCATATTCGTATACAAGTTGCCCTTCCCGGGTAAGGGTGACTCCCTTGGGAGTCCTTGTGAAGAGCCTGGTTCCCAATATATTTTCCAACTGGCTGATGCTCTGGCTTACCGCCGGCTGCGTCATGAATAATGCTTTTGCTGCTTTGGAAAAGCTTCTGCAGGAAGCAACTTCACAAAATATCCTGTACAAATCCAGCTTTAGTAACATATAAGCTCTCCTTATACCCATTATTTTAATTATTTATTTTACTTATAACATATATTGATGTATCATACAAGCAGAAGGTGAAAAAATAAAATAGGCGGAGGTTTCTTATCATGACAAGAGTTATCGGAACCGTTGCACGCGGTTTGCGTATGCCTATAATTAATCAAGGTGACAACCTTGTTGACCTGGTTGTGGATGCGGTTGTCAACGCTTCCAGGCAGGAAGGCTACAGCCTCAGGGACAAGGATATTGTGGCAGTTACAGAGTCCGTTGTTGCCAGGGCACAGGGCAATTATGCTTCCATTGACGCTATTGCAAGGGATGTTCAGAACAAATTCGGCAATGGCACCCTTGGAGTTATTTTTCCGATTCTAAGCAGGAACCGTTTTGCAATTTGCCTTAAAGGCATTGCCAGGGGTGTAAAGAAAATTGTGCTGATGTTAAGCTACCCGTCGGATGAAGTCGGAAACAGCCTCATATCATTGGATGACCTTGATGAAAAAGGGATTAATCCATGGACTGACATATTGACGGAAGCTCAATATAGAGAAATGTTCGGTGAAAGAAAACACGGTTTTACCGGCGTTGATTATGTCGCTTATTACAGGTCCATCATTGAAGATTGCGGTGCAGAATGTGAAATAATTTTCTCAAATCAACCAAAGACAATATTGGATTATACAGACAGTGTTTTGGCCTGTGACATTCACTCGCGGTTCAGAACAAAGCGTTTATTGAAAAACTGTGGCGCAAAAACCGTGTATGGTTTGGATGAAATTCTTAATGCACCTGTGGATGGCAGCGGATATAACGAGCAATATGGTCTTTTAGGTTCGAATAAATCCACAGAGGAATCTGTCAAGCTTTTCCCGCGGGATTGCCAGATTTATGTTGATGAAATTCAGAAGAGGCTGGCAGAAAAAACAGGCAGGAAAATTGAAGTCCTGATATATGGCGACGGTGCCTTTAAGGACCCGGCAAGACATATCTGGGAGCTGGCCGACCCTGTAGTTTCACCGGCATATACAAAAGGACTTGAGGGCACTCCCAATGAGGTTAAAATAAAATATCTTGCAGATAACTATTTCCCGCATCTAAAAGGTGAAGAACTAAAAGCCGCTATTTCTGAGTATATTAAAAATAAATCCGATAATTTATTCGGAACGATGGAGTCCCAGGGAACGACCCCAAGGCGCATAACCGACCTTGTGGGCTCACTTTGCGACCTTGTATCAGGCAGCGGTGATAAAGGTACACCTGTTGTGTATATCCAGGGTTATTTTGATAATTATGCGGATTAAATCCTGCCAGGCGCTGGCAGTGCATGAACCCTCCTAAATCAACTTGATATCCATGTGGATAAGATAAAGCTTGATGTTTTAAAGGGACAACATACATTAGAGTGTTGTCCCTTTAATTGTGCAAGATTTAAATAACAGAGGGAGCTATCCTGGTCAAACAACAAAGACTTCTCTTGTTGCAACTGTTCAGATTCGGTTCTATCAAAATTTTCCAAGGAACATATTCATGTTCTACCACATCAAACCTATATACAGGAAGAATTGAAATTATAAAAAATACGAATCCGGTTAATTAATTTTTACAGAAAATTATTTTTCAGAAAATCTATATAAATCACAAAACGTTTTTGCCTGCTCAATCGTATTACTGGTGAAAGGGGGAAACCATTTGAAAAGTTCTTTATTGCGTACGAATGAAGAGCTGCTGGAGATGTATAACCGCCATGTGGATACCGTCTACCGCGTTTGCTTCATGTACATGAAAAACAGGCCGGATACGGAGGACATGGTTCAAAACACATTTATGCGGCTCATGAAGGACAATACGGTTTTTCAAAGTCCGGAGCATGAGAAGGCATGGCTTATCAGGACAGCTGCAAATTTATGCAAGGATTATTTCAAACATTGGTGGTCAAAAAGAATCAGCATTAATCAAATGGAGGATGTGGCGGTTGAGCAACCCTTTGACATGGACAGTAATCTTGAAAAGGTTATGGCGCTTCCCCCGAAGTACAGGACTGCTGTGTATTTATACTATTATGAAGGCTATTCCACAGTTGAAATAGCCAACTTGTTGAAAAAAAAAGCATCTACTATACGAGGCTGGCTTCATGCCGCAAGAAAGCTTTTGAAAATGGAAATGGAAGGCGATGCTAAATGAGAAAAGAAGATTTAAAGAATTCTTTTGAAAAAATCAGGCCAGGTGAATCAGAAAAGAAGAGAATGCTGGATAATATATTAAACTACTCCGACAGAAGGAAGGAAAATGTTATGAAATTGTTTAGCCTGAAAAAAGCGATTCCTGCATTGGCTTTGATGGTTGTGATTTCAGCAGGTTTATTGGTCTATGGAATGCAGAAGGAAAATTATAATACCGGATTGCCTCAGGAGAATACGACAACCGACCTCGGATATGCCGGCGGCGGCAGGGGAGAAGACGCAGTTGCTCCCATTGTCGACCAATTTCAAATTGGAGGCAGGCACTATATACTGCTCCCTGATGACATGAGGGCGGAATACGGCCTGCCGGCATCTGTCAGTGAAAGGGATATAGGCGAAAAGATTGGGAATATTACAAACAGCCCCGATAAAAACCTGACAGGAAGTGAAGTTTACAGTTATGTCCCTGCCGGGGGAGAAGCAATTGTTGCTGTTAAAAAAGATAATGAGTACAGGCTTTTCAGGTTCCATGCCTTTGAAAGCTATATCAACAACCAGGATGAGGATGCGGTCGAATACCTGAAGCTGTATGGCATTAAAAATGCCGGGGATATTTTGAAAATTCAGTTTATAGTGCATTCGGAAAATAGCAAGCTGAATAACATAACCGATATCAGGGGAGAAATTACGGACAGGGATGAAATTGCCCGTTTCTATGAACTTTATTCAGTATTGAAAAATTCCAGTGACAAGTATTTTAATATACTGTTCAACTATAAGGGCAACGGTTCTGCCAACAGCAGAGTTGAACTTGACGATAATATGGCACCGGATAAAATAAACCCGCAAGATGTAGTTGGCAGGGAAATTGTGGCACCGGACTATATTGAATACGGGAAAGACCTGCCAATGGATGTTGAACCGTATCCGGGCAATGCCGCAGAAGACTTGCCCCTTATAATTGACAATAAGGCGGAAACTGGTGCGGGAGATACCCCTGTAGTGAACTTTCCGCAGGTTGGGAAAGATGCCACTGTAGCAACCTACCCACAAGTTGGATGGGATATCCCTGCAGTGAGCTACCCGCAGGTTGGAAGTGATACACCTGCGGCAAACGCTTCCTCTGGTTCAGGAACCGCCCCGGTAATGAGTGATTCGCAAGCTTCAACTGATGCCCCGGTATCAAATGATTCCCCTGCAGCCGGATCTCACCAGGGCATTATGGATATGGGCAATACAGGTCCAGGACAAGTGGCACCCAGCTACCAGGGTAATGCCGGGAATGCATTGGCAGACCCTGTAACAATCAGGATATACAACAGCAACGGTATATATTATGACTCCATGTATTATGCCAATATAGGATTCATAGAAAGATTTGAAATAAGCAGGGATTTCGCTGATTTTATAGGCAGGTATTTAAGCAAATAAATAAAATAATGGTTCTTATTTTCTTAAATATACAGAGGACGGTTTTTATCCGCAGCATCCTTTGACGGATACAAACCGTCCCCTTTTATTTCGGTAAAAGAAATTACTGCAGGCCTTTGTGCCGGGATTAACCTTTTTTTATCCCGGAAAATGCACTTTTCTCTTACAAAGGCTTGCAATTAGTATTTTTAGAAATTAATATAGAGAGTATGGAAAAAACTTTATACATTTGGGGTGATAATATTGAAGATTGTAGTTAAGGGAAATTATGAAGAAATGAGTAAGTACGCAGCCGGCATAATTGCAGACCTTATCCGAAGGAAACCGGATTGTGTGCTTGGTCTTGCCACCGGAAGTACTCCAATTGGAACATATAGGGAGTTAATCAGGCTTCATAAAGAAGAAGGTCTTGATTTTTCAAGAGTCAAGACATTTAACCTTGACGAATACCTGGGTATAGGAATGGATTTGTCAAAACCATACCATCTGGATCAGAGCTATGCAAGATTTATGTATGAGGAACTCTTCAAACATATAAACATAAAGCTGGAAAATACTCATATACCAGACGGACTGACTAAGAACCCTGAAGAATTTTGCAAGGCTTATGAAGAGGAAATCAAAAAGGCGGGCGGAATTGACCTTCAGGTGCTTGGAATCGGCGGGGACGGCCACTGGGGATTTAATGAACCGGGGTCACCCTTTACATCAAGGACAAGGGTGGAGGCTTTAACAAAACAAACCATTGATGACAACTATGAAGCATTTTATAAAGCTGCGGGAATACCTAAGGAAGAAATGCCACATTATGCAATTACCATGGGTATTGGGACAATTCTTGAGGCCAGAAGCGCCATAATGCTTGCAAATGGTGCAAAGAAAGCAGATATTGTTGCCAAGGCTTTGGAAGGGCCGGTAACCAACGAAGTTACAGCCTCTGCAATACAAATTTACAAGGGAGACATAACCGTTATATTGGACAAGGATGCCGCATCGAAGCTTAAGAATCTGTAAGGCGGTGTGAGGTTCTTAAACGTATTTCCGGCTGCATTGCTTTTAAAAAGGCGGGACAAGAGTGTATTGCAAAAGATAATTTTATTCCCGGCATGAGGTAATCAGGGGATACGCTATATTGAGATTAAAAAATATCTTGCTATAAATGGGAAGGCCGGTTGGGAAATACTTCAACCGGCCTTTTTAAGTGCAGAAATTGCATGCTTGATTTGCTAAATTAAATAATCCTTCAGAATACCTGACTTGTCTTTGTCAATTCTGGCTTTTATCCTGAAACCTTCTTCGGTATATTCCTTGCTTGTTATTGCTCCGTTTTCGTGGATATAAGTTACGATGTTACCTTTCTCGTATGGAATAAGCAAATCCAGTTCAGCAACATCGGATTCAATCAGTTCCACTATTTTCTGTACCAAGGTTTCTATGCCAAACCCGGTTGCAGCGGATATTTCCACTGAATTGTCTCTTTTTTCCCAGGGTATGGACCAGTTTGTGCGGTCAACCAGATCAATTTTGTTAAACACGGTAATTGCAGGTTTTTCTAGAACACCAAGACTCTTTAACAGGTTGTCTGCAACTTCAATATGTTTTTCAAAATCAGCATCAGATGCATCTACCACATGAAGCAAAGCATCAGCATAAACCACCTCATCAAGGGTTGACTTGAACGCATTAATCAATTCATGGGGCAGTTTGCGGATAAACCCGACTGTATCCACCAGAAGAATAGTCTTTTCTTCATCCAGGGTCATTTTCCTGGTTGTTGGATCCAGGGTCGCAAACAGTTTATCATCAGCATATACATCTGCATCACAAAGGCGGTTCATCAATGTTGATTTGCCGGCATTTGTATAACCCACAAGAGCTATTACAGGGAATTGGCTTCTTTTTTTCCCGGATCGCAAAAGGTTGCGCTGTTTGTCAACTTCTTTCAATTCATTTTCCAGGTAGCTGATTCTACGCCTGATATGGCGCCGGTCGGTTTCAAGCTTGGTTTCCCCGGGACCCCTGGTACCAATTCCTCCTCCAAGCCTGGAGAGCTCCGAACCCAAACCTGTAAGCCTGGGAAGTCTGTACTTTAGCTGGGCTAGTTCCACCTGGAGCTTACCTTCCCTGGAGCGGGCTCTTTTTGCAAATATGTCAAGAATCAACACTGTCCGGTCAATTACTTTGATACCAACTTTATTTTCTATATTTCTTATCTGTGCACCTGTCAACTCATCATCAAAAATAACCACATCAGCTTCCATGGCAGCACACATACTGTTCAATTCTTCAAGCTTGCCGCTGCCAATGAAAGTGGCTGGATCGATACTCTGCTTTTTTTGAAGAATCTTTCCCACCACCATGACACCTGCAGTGGCTGAAAGCTCCTCCAATTCATCAAGAGATTTTTCCTGTTCGCTGATTCCGGTTGCCGTTTTTCCTGTGGCAACCTCCAAACCTACCAAAATTGCGCGCTCTGTTTTATACCCGGTTGTGCTTTCGCTTGTTTTTTCTATATCCGCCAAATTGCTACCTCCGTTAATCATTATTGTATACAGTACTTGATAAGCATCTGCTTCTTCTGGCATTTGCCGGTTTGGCATGATTCTTTCTCAAGCATGGATAAAAATATTATAACACGTTAATGACATTATATTCCAGTAATAGTATAATAGGTGGTAGGCATTAACATTTTAAGCACAGGATGCATTTTTCTGCACTCATAATGAACAATAAATCCAAGTTGCAGGACTGTTCAAGTTTACAATGCAGATCAAGTTGCGTAAAGATTTACGTTTTCCAAAAACATATAAGGGGAATATTCTATATACGTCATATTGCCATTAAAACGGAGGTGTATCCAATGAAAAAAAAGGTTGTAATTGTCGGCGGTGTGGCAGGCGGGGCTTCAGCTGCAGCAAGGCTCAGGAGGCTCGACGAGCATGCGGAAATTATTTTGTTTGAGCGTGGTGATTATATTTCATATGCAAATTGTGGGTTGCCTTATTATATCGGCGGGACCATAAAAGAACGGAGCAGGCTCATGGTTCAGACTCCGGATGCCATGAGGAGCAGATTCGCAATTGATGTTCGAACCAACAGTGAAGTGATTAATATAGATACTGAAAAGAAGTGTGTAACGGTAAGAAGCAAAGAAAAGGGAGAATATGTTGAATCCTATGATCACCTTATTCTTTCACCGGGTTCAAAGGCTTTTGTACCAAACATTCCGGGAGTGGACAATGAAAGAATACTCACCCTCAGAAATATTCATGATACGGATAAAATCAAACATTATGCGGACAGAAACGATGTTGCCGATGCCATTGTAATCGGCGGTGGTTTTATCGGAGTTGAAATGGCGGAAAACCTGAGGGAAAGAGGTTTAAATGTCACATTGACGGAAGCGGCTCCCCATGTTTTGGCCTTCCTGGACCGGGACATGGTTGCACTGGTGGAAAAAGAACTAGCCGGTAACGGGGTTGAATTGATTTTGAATGATGGTGTTAAATCATTTGCAAGTATCGGTAACAGGGTGGAAGCCACATTAAGCAGCAACAGGAAGCTTATCGCAGATATTATAATTTTAGCTGTCGGGGTAGTCCCGGACACGGATTTTCTGAAAGGCAGCGAGATAAAGCTCGGTGTACGGGGACACATTTTAGCAAATGAAAAAATGGAGACAAATGTGAAAGATGTTTATGCGGTTGGTGATGCGGTTGAGGTGGTTGATTTTGTAACCGGTTCAAAAACAGCCATACCCCTCGCAGGACCTGCAAACAAGCAGGGAAGAATTGCCGCTGACAATGCAGCCGGATTTGATTCAAGATATAAAGGTTCTCAGGGAACCAACATAATCAAGGTGTTTGGACTGACTGCCGCCGGTACGGGAGCAAATGAAAAAGCCCTGAAGGCAAAAGGAATTCCCTACAAGGTAATTATAATTCACCCTTCATCCCATGCTTCCTATTATCCCGGAGCTACACCAATAACCCTTAAACTAATTTTCAATGATGAAGGTAAAATACTTGGCGCCCAGGGTGTTGGCCGTGACGGGGTTGACAAGAGAATTGATGTTATTTCAACGGTTATCCGCTTAAAGGGTACTGTAAATGATCTAACTGAACTTGAAACAGCATATGCACCGCCTTATTCCTCAGCAAAGGATCCAGTTAATATGGCGGGTTTTGTTGCGCAAAATGTGCTTATGGGAAGGTCCCATGTCATTACATGGGAGGAATTCAAAGGCATGGATAAAGACGGCTATATGCTGGTTGATGTCCGCACCGAAGTGGAGTATGGGAAAGGCCATATTGAAGGAGCAATCAATATCCCGGTTGACAGCCTGAGAAGCCGGATGAATGAATTGGACAAGGACAAAACTATAATCGTATACTGCCAGGTTGGTTTGCGGGGCTACTTTGCAGAGCGAATCCTGGCCCAGCATGGGTTTAAAGTATTTAATGTAACAGGCGGTTATAGAACCGCATCAGCCCTGAATTTTAATCTCGAAATAAAGAGCGGCGGCGATACCGGCAGAGAAGCTTCTTCTGTTTCCATAGATCCGGATACGCAAGTGGTTAAGTGATCAACTATTTTGCCGGCAACTCTAATTTTTATATGAACCGGGGAGCATTTCACAACTGGCCGATTGCATACACGGCGGACGGATTAATCATATTTGGTGACGACAACGGAGGAATCCATCTGCTGGAGCCGCAACTGTTCAAAAACCGAATCCTTATTCACTGATTTTATTCGTATTTATAATGCTTATGCGTGGAATAATATACAAACGTTAAACAGTAAAATCAGTGAAGCAAGGTGAGTATCTATGAACATGAAAAAAGAAACAATGGACGGAAATCAGGCTGCGGCCTATGCATCCTATGCATTAACCGAGGTGGCAGCCATATTTCCGATAACACCGTCAACGCCGATGGCGGAGGTAGTAGATGAATGGTCTGCTCATGGAAAGCAAAATATATTCGGCCAGCCGGTAAAAGTTATTGAAATGCAGTCGGAAGCAGGCGCAGCAGCGGCAATGAGAGGTGCGCTGCAGTCAGGGGCATTGGCGTCAACATATACGGCATCCCAGGGACTACTTTTAATGATTCCGAGTCTCTACAAAATGGCAGGTGAACTTTTGCCGGGGGTGCTCCATGTAGCTGCGAGGGCTATAGCAACCCATGCACTGTCCATATACGGAGATCATCAGGATGTGATGGCATGCCGGCAAACTGGTGTGGCCATGCTTGCTTCATCCAATGTCCAGGAAGTAATGGATCTGGGTGTTATTGCACACCTGTCGGCAATAAAGTCAAGAATACCGTTTATTCACTTCTTTGATGGTTTTAGAACCTCCCACGAGTATCAGAAAATAGGTGTAATTGATTACGATACGATTAAAAATCTTGTGGACCATAAAGCTGTTGAGGAGTTCAGAAACAGGGCTTTAAGCCCGGAACACCCGGTGGTAAGAGGAACTACCCAGAATCCGGATATATATTTTCAACAAAGGGAAAGCGCCAACCCCTTCTATGCAGCAGTTCCGGATATAGTTCAGGGATACATGGACAGCCTGGGAGAGGCAACCGGGAGAAAATACAAACTGTTTGATTACTATGGAGCGGAGGATGCTGAATATGTCATTGTGGCCATGGGCTCAGCCTGCGATACCATATGTGAAACAGTAGACTATCTGAACGCAAAGGGAGAAAAAACAGGAGTTGTAAGGGTACGCCTTTACAGACCCTTTTCCGAAACACATTTTTTAAATGCCATTCCCAAAACAGTGAAAAAAATAGCGGCGCTGGACAGGACAAAGGAACCCGGAGCACCCGGGGAGCCGTTGTATCTCGATGTTGTCAAGGCTTTCAAAGGTTCTGAAAACATCCCGGTTATAGTAGGAGGGCGTTACGGGCTATCCTCAAAAGATACAAGACCGTCCCAAATACTGTCGGTATTCAATAATCTTAAAAAAGAAAATCCAAAAGACAGATTCACAATAGGCATATCTGATGATGTTACTTTCACATCACTGCCCGAAGAAGATATAGTTGACATGACTCCGGAGGGCACAATCAACTGTAAATTTTGGGGACTTGGTTCGGATGGAACAATCGGAGCGAACAAGACCGCAATCAAAATTATCGGGGACAATACCGAAATGCATGTGCAGGCATATTTTTCCTATGACAGCAAGAAGTCCGGAGGAACTACCATTTCGCATCTGAGGTTTGGAAAAAATCCCATCAGGTCGCCATATCTTGTCTATAATGCAGATTATATAGCTTGTCATAATAAAGCTTTCATATACCAGTATGATCTTCTCAAGGGTTTGAAGAAGGACGGCACCTTTGTACTTACATGTCCATGGACAGTGGAGGAATTGGAAGTAAATCTGCCTGGCTCAATTAAAAGATATATTGCAGAGAACAATATCAATTTTTATATTATCGATGCCATGGAGATAGCCTCAAAGGTGGGACTTGGCAACAGGATCAACATGGTAATGCAGGCGGTTTTCTTTAAACTGGCAAATGTTATCCCCTATGAAGATGCTATTCGCTATCTTAAAAATTCAATAGAGAAAATGTACGGTAAAAAAGGGCGAAATATTGTGGAGATGAATATAGCGGCTGTTGACAAGGCAATTGAAGCCTTAATCAAGGTGGAAGTGCCTTCTTCCTGGAAAGATGCAAAGGATGAAGAATTGCCCGTTAAGGGAGAGCCCGATTTTGTAAAGAACATTCAAAGACCCATGGCCAGACATGAGGGAGATGAATTACCGGTAAGTGCTTTCAGGGGTATGGAGGATGGGACATTCCCATTGGGTACCACAGCCTACGAAAAGCGGGGCATAGCACCAATGATTCCTGAATGGCAAATCGACAAATGTATTCAATGCAACATGTGCTCCTATGTTTGTCCCCATGCAACCATTCGGCCTTTCCTTTTAAACGAAGAGGAAGAGAAGCGAAAACCCGACACCTTCAAGACCAAAAAGGCCATAGGCAAAGGACTTGAGGGCTTGACATACCGTATTCAGGTGGCTCCGCTGGATTGCACCGGATGTGCAAATTGCGCCGACGTATGCCCTGCGAAAGGAAAAGCACTGATTATGAAACCAGCAGAGCAGGAAATTGAGATGGAGTCTGAAAACTGGGAATTTGCCATGACTGTTGCATCAAAGGATGAACTGATTGATACCAGAACACTTAAGGGCAGCCAGTTTGTACGGCCTTTGCTGGAATTTAACGGAGCATGTCCCGGATGCGGGGAGACGCCGTATATCAGGCTTCTTACGCAGTTGTTTGGTGACAGGATGGTAATTTCAAACGCCACAGGCTGTTCATCCATATGGGGAGCCTCCGCTCCATCAATTGCATATACAACCAATGCGGAAGGCAGGGGACCTGCCTGGATAAACCCGCTGTTTGAGGATGCTGCAGAGTTTGGGTATGGCTTATTCTTAGGGGCAAAGCAGGTAAGGGAGAAGCTTGCCGGGTTAATTGCACAGGCTTATCATACAGTTGAAGACACCAAAGTCAAGGAAGCCTTTAAAGACTGGATTGATTCAATAGATGACGGAGAAGCCTCAAAGAAAGCTTCCAGGAGAATTCTGGATGTGCTTAAGGATTATGATTATACAGGAAACAGCATCATTGAAGAAATCATGAGAAATAAAGATTATCTGGTAAAAAGGTCTTTCTGGGCAATAGGCGGTGACGGTTGGGCATATGATATCGGTTTTGGCGGCCTTGATCATGTCCTTGCCGGCGGAGATGATGTAAACATATTTGTTATGGATACGGAAGTGTATTCAAATACCGGTGGGCAGTGTTCAAAATCCACTCCGACAGCTGCCGTTGCCAAACTGGCTGCTGCAGGTAAAAAGGTCAGGAAAAAGGATTTGGGGCTTATTGCCATGTCCTACGGTTATGTTTATGTAGCCCAGATAGCCCTTGGAGCGGATATGAACCAGGCCATTAAGGCTATAATCGAAGCTGAAAAGTACAAAGGACCGTCCCTTATAATTGCATACTCACCTTGTATCAGCCATGGAATAAAAACCGGTATGGGAACTAGCATCATGGAAGAACGGAAAGCTGTAGAAGCAGGCTATTGGCACCTATACAGGTATAATCCGGACCTTCGGAAAGCAGGGAAAAATCCGTTTATTCTTGATTCCAAAGAGCCTAAGAGCAGCTTTAAGGATTTTATTAACGGAGAGGTGCGCTATACCCAGCTTAAGAATACATTCCCGGATGTTGCAGATGATATGTTTGACCTGGCAGGCCAATATGCAGGGGAAAGATTTGAAAGATACAAGAGATTGGCTGAGTATGGATTGCTTTAGAAACTCCTGTGACAAGGTTGTGAAAAGTCCTTGATTGCCCTGCAGCCAACATAGTTATACTGTCATATTCCAATTGGCCAGCTAATTGATTTACAGGAATAATTTTATTATTGGGGGATTGCCTGAAAGGCACCCCCGTTGATTTATGCAAGAATATTGGAGCATTGTGCTCCTTTTGTTAATGTATTGGGACGCTGTGTGTTGTACCTTTCTAATGATTAAATTGGGGCACTGTGCTCCTTTTGCTAATGTTTTGAGGTGTTGCGAATTATGTTTATAAAATCAAATTGGGGCATCGTGCCCCTTTTGTTATAGAAATCAGGGCATCGGACCCCTTCTTATGCATGAAACCAAATATCAGGCATAGATATACCCGAAAAGTGTCGTTAGACACTGCTTTTCATGAAAAAAGCCAAAAGTGTTGCAATCTACTTCTGGTTGGAATCTACATATTCCTTTGCATCCATGACTTGTATTTCATCGGGAATATTTACCTTTGAAACCGGCTTCATTTTTGCAACATTTGCCCATGCTGCGGTGTCATGTTTTTCAATTGGCATTCCAATAAATTTTTCCTTGTAATTGTTTTGCGCCATAGTATCCTCCCAATATAACATTATTGTTTTACATTAATCTGCTTTGTTCAGGATTGACCCTTTTAACTGCCAATCGTAATTTTTGGCTGCAAATTATTTTCCCATGCTGAACAATAACAAGCCTTAATTTTTTAATCAGCCTGAAATTTGAGGGGTGACAGAGGTCCCACCTTGAGCTTTAAATTTTTAATTGCTTATCGGCTGAATGGGGTAAGCCAATTTAACCCCGGTTATTTGTGACATCTCCCGGGTCAATGACACCAGATCATTTTTTGTAAGCATGTGAATGGAGTCTTTACCCAGACAGCGCAAAGCTATATCCATTTCCTCCGACAAGGCTTTCAGGAAATTGCCCGCACAATCGGCGCCTTCCTTTACATCGAACAGATCTGTATGCTTGCCGTCATACAAATATAAATCTGTAGGGCTTGAACCGGCCGGAAGCCTGTTAAGCTGTGAATAAGCGGCTGCCAGGGCTACCGGGTAACCAATATAGATGGCATCTGCTCCCAGGGCGATGGCTTTAAGCACATCGGCGGAATCCCTGAAACCACCTGTCATTATAAGAGAAATTTTATCCTTGACACCTTTGTTTGTAAGATGCGTTGCTGCTCTTACAAGGGCATATAAAGAAGGGATGCCAAAATTATTGATGAGGATTTCCGGACTTCCGGCGGTTTCTCCCTGGGCGCCGTCCAATACAATGGCATCGACTCCTGCATAAATTAATTTATCCAGGTCGGCTTCGATGTTTCCTGCAGCTATCTTTACTGCAATCGGTACACCTCCGGTCAATTCCCGGAGTTCATCCACCTTTTTCTTTAGGTCCTCTTCATTGTTTATATCCGGAAAACGGGCAGGCATAACTGCATCCTGTCCTTCTTTCAGCTTCAGATGTTTTCTTAACTCGTCTCCTATACGCTCGTGCTTGATTAAAAAACCGTCTCCTGCACTTGCTCCCTGTCCCATTTTAATTTCTATCATATCAGCCTGTTTCAACTGTGCGGGATCATTACCCCAACCGGCACGGTTGTATTGGACCACATAAAGCTTTGCAATTTCTCTTTCTTCTGCCAAAAAACCGCTTTCTCCCGAGTTGGTGGCTGTGCCTACGGCAGAAGATGCTTTTGCCAGAGCCAATTTAACTTTCTTGCTTATTGATGCTCCGTAAGCCATGGCCGAAATCATAAAGGGCACAGGAAGTTCCATTGGTTTTGCCGCATTCCGGCCAATTGTCACTTTTTTATTAAGCGGTGTGCCGTCAGGAAGGGGGAAGAGGCCGGGAAGGAACATAAGATCCTGGAAGTCTTTAAAATCCAGGGTTGAGCCAAGAGGTTCACTTAAAGGTTTTCCATTTTTTGCTCTTTCAGCTATTCCCATAAACTTGATAAATGAATAGTTATCAACAGCTGTCGGCATTTTAACCATTTTCATATCAGCCAGTTTGACAAGCATCTGATCTGCCAAACGGCTGTATAGATATTGCATTAAAGACATATTATCACCCTTTCATTTTAACACAATGTGCTAAAGGTATTTATTCCTCACAGCGTTCATCTGCATTAAGCAGCTTTCATTTTAACGCGATGCGCTAGAAACAATCATATTGCATTCAAAGATATTATTCCTGAAAGTGGTGTAAATATTCAGTGTTGCTGTACAGCTGCAAATAGACATACATTTCATTCATTTCAACTACCCAGTATTTTACAGGTTAATATTCAAAATTACCTGATTGACAAGCGGCCATTAATCTGGTAGCATATCTGAAAAAATGTAAAAATGCAGTGACAGGGAAAAAGTATTGCTTTTTGTTGCTAAAGAGAGCTGTTGGTTGCTGTGAAACAGCGCACATGGCGATACGAACTCACCCTTGAGCAGTTGGCTGAAAGCTTTTGCTTATAGAGTAAGCAAGTAGGCTTAACCGGTTGTCTGACCGTTATAAAAGAGGGCATTAGTTTTAGTTGATGCTGTAAAGTGGGTATATTACATACCAATAAGAGTGGTACCACGGAAGCCTGGCTTTCGTCTCTGTGTGAAAATTATGGAGACGAAAGCTTTTTTAATGCTTGGGGAATGTGACTGCATTAAGGTTGGACGTCTGGGGAGAATTGCCCCTTTCGGTATCGGGGACCGGAAGAACCGTCCCCTGGTTCACTGTAAAAAAATATAGGAGGAATTTTGAATGAAACTTGCATTTTCAACTCTTGGTTGTCCGAATTTTAGCTGGGTTGATATTTATACCATGGCAAAGGACCTTGGGTTCCATGGTATTGAAATAAGAGGACTTGGCGACCAAATTTTTGCAGTTAAGGCGAAGCCTTTTACAGAATCCCAGCTTCCTCAGACTATGAAGAAGCTATCATCATTGCGTCTGGAAATCCCCTGCCTTTCATCGGGCTGCTGTCTGAAATTCCCTGAAGACGCACAAAAAAACCGCCAGGAAATAGAACAATACATAATGTTGGCTTCAAAACTTGGAACTCCATATATCCGAATATTGGCTGACCTCAATCCTCATCCCGAAGGAGAAGTTGATGACGAAGTTGTTTTGTCAGCTTTAAGAGATTTGATTCCATTGGCTGAGGAGAAAGGTGTCACCCTGCTGGTGGAGACCAACGGGGTTTATTCTGATACAACCAGGCTCTGCAAACTGCTTGAACAGGCTGCAAGCGATTCGGTGGCAGCTCTCTGGGACATGCATCATACCTACAGGTTTGCAGGTGAGAGACCAGGCAAGACAGTACAAAACCTGGGCGCATATATCAAGTATGTTCATTTAAAGGACTCTATAATGGAGAATGGGAAAGTACGTTATCGCATGGTGGGGGAAGGCGACTTGCCAATTGATGATATGATAATGGCACTTCGCTCAATTAATTACGAAGGCTACATTTCACTTGAATGGGTAAAACGCTGGGCGGCTGACCTTGATGATGCCGGAGTTGTGTTCCCTAATTTTGCAAATTATATGAGCCGGTATATAAAAAAGGATTCTTTAAAGAGCCGGCTTTACAGCAATAAATCAAACACCGGAAAATACATCTGGGAGAAGGATATATTAATTGATTTGACTTTTCCCCAGGTCCTTGACCGTGTTGTTGAGGAATTTCCCGACCAGTATGCATTTAAATATATAACCACAGATTATACAAGAACTTACACGGAGTTCCGGGAGGATGTGGATACGTTCGCCAGAGCTTTGATCGCCCTGGGTGTAAAACCCGGTGACCACGTAGCAATTTGGGCTACAAACGTGCCCCAGTGGTTTATTACATTTTGGGCCGCCACAAAGATTGGAGCCGTTTTAGTCACTGTGAACACCGCTTACAAGATTTATGAAGCTGAATACCTGCTGCGCCAGTCGGATACCCATACACTTGTTATGATAGACGGGTACAAGGATTCAAATTACGTTTCAATTATCAAAGAGCTTTGCCCTGAACTGGAAACTGCAGAGGCGGGAAAACCATTGCATATTAAGCGCCTGCCGTTTCTCAGGAATATAATTACGATTGACTCCAGACAAAAAGGCTGCCTGACCTGGGATGATGCCTTGGAACTGGCAAGTAGGGTCCCGATTGAAGAGGTATACCGCCGCGCTTATTCCATCAACAAGCATGATGTCTGCAACATGCAATACACCTCGGGAACAACAGGTTTCCCCAAGGGTGTAATGCTTACTCATTACAATGTGGTAAACAATGGCAAAACCATTGGAGACAACATGGATTTGTCAACTGCAGACCGTATGCTTATTCAGGTTCCCATGTTTCACTGCTTCGGAATGGTGCTTTCCATGACCGCCTGTATGACCCATGGCGCAACCATGTGCCCGATTCCGTACTTCTCCCCGAAGATTTCCCTCGAATGCATCAGCAGGGAAAAGATAACCTGTGTAAACGGGGTTCCGACAATGTTTATTGCAATGATGGAACATGAGGACTTTGCGAAGACCGACTTCTCCCATATGAGAACAGGCATTATGGCAGGAAGCCCCTGTCCTGTGAAAGTCATGCAGGATGTTGTCGGCAAAATGAATATGAAGGAGATAACCATAGTCTTTGGCCAGACGGAGGCTTCGCCCGGGTGCACAATGAGCAGGGTGGATGATTCCATTGATATTCGTGTCAATACCGTAGGCCGTGCTCTGACCGGTGTCGAGTGCAAAATAGTACATCCTGTAACTGGAGAAGACTTGCCGGATAATGTTGACGGTGAGTTTGTTGCAAGAGGATACAACATTATGAAAGGCTACTATAAGATGCCTGAGGCAACTGCCGCCGTAATTGATGAAGATGGCTGGCTGCATACAGGGGACCTGGCAAGGCGGGATGAGAACGGTTGCTTCAAGATAACCGGACGCATCAAGGATATGATTATCAGGGGTGGCGAAAATATCTATCCAAAAGAAATAGAGGATTTCATCTATACTCATCCAAAGGTTAGAGATGTCCAGGTTGTAGGGGTTCCTGACAAACAGTATGGAGAGGAGATTTTGGCGTGTGTGATACTAAAGGACGGGGAAGAGATGACTCCCGACGAGCTTAGGGAATACATCCGTTTGCACATGGCAAAGCACAAAACCCCCCGCTATATTGAATTTGTTACGGAATTTCCGATGAATGCCGCAGGAAAGGTCCTGAAATACAAGATAAGGGAGCAGGCTATTGAAAAACTGAATTTGTATGAAGCAAGCCAAATCGCAACGGCATAGGGAACGGTGAGTCAGCACGATTTTTGGGCAATATAGTTATGGTTTTCAATTCTCTGAAACCTTCCCGGCAGGCAGGAGTTTAAAAATAAGATATTGACAAGGTGGCGGAAAGTACGTATTCAGGTTTTCCGGGCATTCTGATATTCGGTGGACATGTGCAAAGCAAGAATGCTGCGGGAAAAACGTGAATCATGTTTTCCGGGCAATAGACCTAGTCTATGTAACGCCCGATAAATTCAGCCACCTTTTTTTCATATGAAGCCCTGTCTGTGTCATAAGCCACACCATGACCTGCGCCTTTCACAATATAAATATCCTTTTCGGAGTTGCATGCGTTATATAATTCCCAGACCATCCATGCAGGCACAAAGGTATCTGAATCCCCATGAATAAACAGTATTGGAGTTTTGCTCTTTTTTACCTGTTCAACAGATGAGGCTTCGTAAAAATCATATCCCGCCCTCAGTTTTGTAAACAGGCTTGTTATAGGAAGCAGCGGGAAAGGAGGCAAGTGGTACAGACGCCTCATCTGCCAGGACAATTCGTCATATACGGAAGTGTACCCGCAATCTTCGATGATGGCCTTGACCTGCTTTGGCAAATCCTCTCCGCTTGTCATCATAACCGTAGCCCCTCCCATGGAAATGCCATGAAGCACAATCCGTGAGTGAGCTCCAACCTGCTCAATTACTTTTTGAATCCATAGAAGATAATCCAATCGCTCCGGCCACCCAAAACCAATATAGTTCCCCTCACTGGCCCCATGTCCCCTGGCATCCGGCATAAGCACGTTGAAACCAAGCTTTTCATGATAAAATCTTGCAAAGCTGCCGTTATCCCTTCCCTTGGAAGAATATCCATGGGCAATGATTACGGTTTTGCCTGTGCTTTTTTTCGCCGGTATAAAGCAACCTGCTAATTTCAGGCCATCCTTTGAAACTATGTTCCAGGTTTCGCAGGGCATACTTTCAATCCATTCTTTACCGCCAAAGGGCGGGAGCTGTTCGCCTTGTTCCGATGCTTCTTGAAATGAGTTTTTATTTTTATAAGTTTCCATAGTTTGAGCCAGGTCCTTGCTATGTCTTAAAAAATCCTTTTTATTGCGTTTTATCGCCAGACTATAGAAGTAGAGTGTACAACAGAGAAGTATAAAAATTACTGCAACAATCAAACTTGCCAATCCTGCGAAAAAATGACTCAAAATAATTCACCGCCTGTTATTTTACCATCTATATAAGGGAAGGTTTTTCATAATTTTATAATACCTCAATGTTTTGTGCCCTTCAACCTGCATGGCAGGTGAATGTATATAGTCTTCACAAATTTAAGGATGTTAAACATGGCAAGTATTATTACACCAATGTAAACTCCCGTACTACCTATATTATCTTTATTACTGCAAGTGCTTAAATTTTATTTGTTTATACATGTTAAGAACGACTATTTTATTGTTAATTAATTTATGAATCAACTGCAAATACCTTTGAATGCAATGCTATATTAATTTGAGATATTGACAATAGATTAGAGAAGTGCTAGAATTTATCCGTAAGCGGTAACGGAAAATTATATATTAAATGCAGTATTCATACTAAACAGACCAGACGATAAATCATGTCAACAGTGGCTGCTTTTTTATTAGGCAAATCAGCAGCAAAAGTTCAAAAAGGTATGCTTCATGAAATTCGCAATACACCGTAGATTTACTGTAAAAGTGATTTGTACAAGATTCTTAATTGAAGAAATAAACGTAAGCGGTTACGCATGCTCGAAAAACATTTTTTATAGTTATTATTAACAGGGCGTATAAAAATAATTACATGAATATGCGAGGTGTCATTTCAAGTGGTCAAGGGCAAGTATAATGTTGTATTCATAATGTCTGATCAGCAGCGCTCAGATATGCTTGACCATGGGTTCAGCAAAGGTTATGAAAACATGTTGAAGTTAAGGGATGAATCGGTCAGCTTTAAGGGTTTTTATACAGCATCTCTTCCATGTGTACCTTCCAGGCATGTGTTTCTGACCGGGCGTAACGCATGGAAGCTGGGGTGCCATGGAAACGGGAAATTCAGTATGGATAATTTGGAAACTACGTGGATGGGAATATTAAGGGATAATGGATACAGTTGTGTTTCGGTTGGCAAGACACACATGGTTCATTCGGGAAGCTTTCATATTCAGGTGCCACCTGCACTAAGCTTTAGCGGATCCAGACAGTGGGATCACTTTAATCCCATGCCTACACCAGAAAAAGATAGCAATTTTTATGACATACATACAGC
>DUMO01000072.1 GCA_012839865.1 Clostridiaceae bacterium | reverse complement strand
TGGATATGAGTGAATACCTTCAGTGGCAAGAAGAGCAAAAACAAATCAATGATCAAAGCAATATTGCGTATATCAGATAAGCTTATTGATAACTGAGGAATTTACACACTAATCTGGACTTGATCCGTCTTTAGAAGTTAGCACCATAACTTTATTATCAGGTTAATATTTTCATAAGAATATGCAATTTGTTTCTTACCGTGCAATCAAGCTGAAAAAAGATTTAAGAGGTTCCCGTAAATAATATTAATTATAAGCAGTTTTTTCTTCTATGAATTTTCCATCAGTCATTTTTATTACTATGTCTGCTTGTTCAGAAACAGAAATATCATGCGTGACCACAATAACATATATATTTTCTTCATGAGCGAGTAATTCCGTAATAATCAAGGTTCGCTTTAAGCATATGTCTTTTAAATAAGCTGCTAATTCATATTTCTCCGAGGCAAAAAAATCAATATAATAATCCCTGATAAATAAATTATCTCTTTTCCCCTTGATATCGGACACTTCAACATGTATAGGCATTGTTCTGTATATTTTATCCAATTCGGCTTCTTGTCTTCTTATTAAATTCCTAAGCCCGCAAAGCAGGATAACAAAGGACATACAAATACATGCAACGCTTAAACACTTAATATAACTTCGACATATATGTTTGGCGATATACGAAAAGACAAACAATGCTATACCTCCTTGCTGTGCATTAAAAGCATAGGATTTTTTCTTAATACAGAGAATATGGAAACAGCTCCTGCGATCACCAAAATGACTGATTGCAGCACTGAACAGAGAGCAGCGGTTTTTATCGGGTTCAAATCCAATGAATTATATGTATTTTTCCCCATAGTATCTGAATTTTCAGTATATAAATTATAATTCAGGCTTTCACTTTTCATATCGCTGAAATCATCGTTGAAGGCGCATTGCTCCATCGCCAGTTCATGAGAATATTTCGTTACTTTTTCTTCCAAAGCATCACTTATAACTGCGCTGCATAACGATGAGAGGATGATTAGCAGCAAACTGGAAATGAACAAATATGCAAAGCATTTTTTTGTCTCTGTCCCGAGATACAGCATTACTCCCGTAGTATATTTGTCTTTCATTATGTACAGCAGGATAAAAAGAATCCAGACAAATACCCCTGCAGCAACGCAAAAGCAAAATAATATAATTGCATTTTGCATTAGTGTTTCCAACACCATACTTACATAAGAGTATCCCTGGTCATAATACGAAAAATACTGTCCAAGCCCTGTTTGCTTCACCGATTCCTTAAATGTTTCCAGCCTGTTGTTTGGGATGACTATGGAATAAAGTATTGGTGGGTAATCATAATCCATTTGCGTGTTATCCTGTATCGGCTGACTAATATTAATGGAGCTTACCGACCTGGAAGGAATGAATATAGTATTGGGGAATAGTGCATATTCATTGTTTTTCCACTCAGGAGTACGGTAAATGCCGACTACCTCAAACTGTTCTTCGGAAGAGTATTGAATTGAAAACGGATCTGCTACAGGATACCAGAATGTTCCGGAAATTAAGTTCAATTTTCTACAACTTGCATTCGCAAGAGTCAGCGTTATAAAGTCTCCAATATTTATGTTATTATATTCCGCCAATTCTGAACTTACAAAACATACCCTGTTTCCCTGCCCGTACTCTTCAGGCATTATCTTTCTTCCTTTTATAATATTGGCTCTCCTCAGGTTAAAATGCAGCACGCTGTCAAGATCGTTCGTTGTTATAACATTAACTGAATTAACTAACAATATGCAATTATTGACAAGCTGCCTGAAACTGCCGCCATCTTTTGAGTTCAGAAAATCACCTGCGGAGATTCCATCTTTTAGTGGTATGCACGGAATAGAGCCATCTGTTGCACGAAAAAAAATAAAACTAACAGGTGGCGCCTTTGTCTCATTAAGCTTTGGTATATTCCTAACTTCTCCGGCAATCAAATACCTCTTTCCCTGCTCGATTTGGCTGTATGCATAGTCATACGAAGTGGTTATGGTGGTCAGTAAAGCCTTCGGTACCTGGTATGACGGATGCAATGCCAGTGAATCTATTACTTCCCATTCAATTGTATAAGAAATAGTTTCATATCTTTGGTTAAGAATCACAGTTTCAGATGTTTCCTTTTCAATACTGGTACAAGCGGCCTCAAAGACAGCAAAACGGGAAGGAATGCCAAACAAATCTGCTTCTATTGGTATCGGCGGCAGCAGGTTTTTTGAATAAGCATAAAATAATCTTCTTGGGTCTTTATTACCTATCCCCGCTTGCTCTCCGGCTTCCATTACACGATAATACAGTTCACTTTCCGCTTTGCTGATCTCAGCTTAGTTGTCCTTACCTCGGGTTATCTTCCCATCTATAACCCAGGCATGATCGCCCCCGGAATCAGTGCGTATCTTTATTACGTTAGGTACTGCTATGGTGGTAAACTCGTCATTTACTTTTTTGGCTATGTCTTTCGCGGTAATAAGGAGACTACCGCCCAGACTCAATAATATTCCGCATACAGTAAGCAAAAGAAAAAACAGAAATGACTTTATAGGTGTTCGCAGCAGCTTCTTTATGCAAATCTCAAATATCATAACGAATCTCCTAAACACAATAATGTTTGTACTATATTGTAGCATATCAGAGGCCTTTTTAGCTTTCATTTTTTTCTTACTTAGTCGACAAGCTTAATATAAGCAGATGGAAACACAAAGCATTACTGGATATAGATTGGTCTTATTTAATAAGGATATATGCAAGGGTTACCTGGGCCATCTCCATTTAATACTCTGTAAGCTATTTCATCGACATTATTTTTTTTCGCTACTACAGCATCCTTTTAACGGAATACTATTCAGAAAGGCTCTCAAAAAGCAGCTTTTGGCAAACAGAAATCGGCATCGGTGCCTTTATTCATTTCAGTGATTCTATCATCGATTTTTCTGATATCTTCCCATAGATATTTGAATTCTTTCCGCATTTTCAAGTACCGGTTATCATTATTCACCTTTTTTTCAAGGCTTTCCAGGCGCTTATGCAGTATCTCCTGCCGATTTAAAACCATGGTCAAATGTTCCCGGTTTTTCCTGTTCTCATCTTCCAGGCTCTTAATCCTATGCAAAATATCTCTTATTACCTTATCCATTTCGGCACCTCATCTGTTACGGATTTATCACTCATCAAAGTCCGTTGAACAAAAAATCCGCTAAAAGTCTTTATAAAACGTATGCCTCGGTAATTAAAGATATTCATTTTCAGAATTATATTTCCTTGGAAGAATCCTGCATTCAGAAAGAATAATGGACAAGGGGCCAGACAGGGTTAAGAGGTTGGGGCAAATGTGGGACAGCATACCCGCCCCCTTTTCCCGTAAAATAAAATCGGGAGAGTAACAACATTCTCTCCCGATTTTGAAGGTGATAGATGAGTTAAATATATATAAACGCAACTATGGCGTTGGCTTGCTTTAAAAACAGCCTTTACTTCATCAATATATGTCAAACCCGATTATATGGTAACCTTTTTGTCAATCATGTGAATGTTTCCGTTCGGGCATCTGTTGAAGCACATGCCGCAGGCTTCGCATTCTTCAGGATTGATTTCAAAAGTATCCGACTCTTTTCTATCAACTGCAAAGGAGCAGCAAATTGTGTAGCATATTGCACAACCTTCACCGCAACCGCAGTTCAAGCAGCGTTTTGCTTCACTTACGGCTTCTTCCTCGGTCAGTGTCCTTGTGTAAGTCTGGAAGTTCCCGACTCTTTCTTCTCCGTTCATGGTATGGAGGTTTACGCCGTCGCCATCCTTGAAAAAGCCTGATCTTTTCAGAACTTCAATTTTGTCAACTACAGGATACTCAGGTTCATATTCAAGAACAGCCTTATCTTTTGCGAGTTCCTTGTCTATGGATACAGCCGCGGATTTTCCTGCTGCTATTGCTGAAATAACATTGTCAACACGGTAAACGTCTCCACCGGCATATACTCCTTCAATTCCGGTAGCTCCGGTTTTTCCTTCGCAGGCAGCCATTCCGTATTTATCAGTCTCAACACCGCAAAGGGATTCCTTATCGGGCTGCTGACCAATTGCTGCAATTACAAGGTCTACAGGAAGTACAAATTCTGCTGATTGCACCTCTTCAGGTCTTCTCCTGTTGGAGCTGTCCTTTTCACCAAGTACCTGGTTCACAAGGCGAATACCTTTAACTTTGCCGTTTTCTGCTACAATTTCCTTAGGAGAAACCAGATACATCACCTTGATGCCCTCTGCTTCAGCTTCTTCAATTTCCTCAACCGTTGCAGGCATTTCATCTTTGGTACGCCTGTAAGCTATAAATACTTCCTTTGCACCCAGACGCTTAGCTGTACGAGCTGAATCAACAGCAGTGAAACCTCCTCCGATGACTACAACCCTTTGGCCAACCTTAACCTGTTTCTCATCATATACATCCTTGAGGAAATCAACAGCATGAACAACGCCTTCAGCATCTTCACCGGGAACATTAAGATTGCGTCCCTTTTGAGCTCCAATGCCAATAAATATTGCTTTGTAACCGTCCGCCTTCAGTGAGTCAATTGTAATATCCTTGCCAAAAGCTTTGTTGCCAACAAACTCAATTCCCATGGACCTGAGCATGTCAATTTCTTCGTCCAGAACACTGTGGTTGATTCTGAACCTGGGAAGCCCGTATCTCAACATTCCGCCAAAGTATGATTCTTTTTCAAAAACAGTTACCTTATATCCCGCTTTTCTGAGATTGAAGGCTGCTGAAAGTCCTGCAGGTCCGGAACCAATTACTGCAATTTTCTCATTCTTCTCTTCGGCTGCTGCCAATTCCGGTTTCCAGCCTTGCTTCTTACCATATTCAAGTACAAATCTCTTAATTGCCCTGATGGGAATCGGAGTACCTATTTCGCCTCTGGTGCATTCGTTTTCACAGGGATGGCTGCATACCCAGCCACAAACTGATTGCAGCGGATTCTTCTCTGTAATAAGCTCGAAGGCTCTCCTGAAGTCACCCTTTGCCACTGCACGGACATACGCCTGTGCCGGTACGTGGTGCGGGCATGCTGCTTTACAGGGTGCTGCAAGCCTGGGCTTTTTAATTTCTGCATAACCATCATACAATGTAAGCTCAGGAGCGCTTCTAACCTCCGGAACTATCAGGTCACGCATATCCCTGGTTGTCTTGTAGCCGTGCTCATCCATGTAATTCTTAAGGTCGGCAATAAGATCCCTGATAAAGTCGTAGCCGCTGATAAGGGTTTCAGCGCAAATACCGATAAGGTCGGCTCCTGATAAGAACATCTCAACAGCGTCTCTGTAGTTTCTTACGCCGCCGGCCTGCATAATCTTTACATCAGGTCCGTTTAATTTTCTTATTTCATAGCAGTCACGCAGAGCCAAAGGTTTTACCCATCCGCTTGAATAACAGGACATGCTGATTTCTTTCTGGAGATGATAGCATGCTTTTGCTGGGTTATCCAGGTCAATGGGAGGCATACCTAAACGGTTGGATGTACCGCCAACTGCATCAGCGCCGGCTGCATACAGGGCTTTTGCCACCTGGGCAATTCTTCCGCCTTCCGGTGTAAGTTTTACAAACAAGGGAATCTTGATTACCTTTTTAATTTCCCTGACTATTTCAGCAACCGCATCTCCCTGCTGTCCAAGGCTGGCGCCTGTCCTTACGTTGCATGCCTGGCCGTTTGCATTTGTAAGCTCAACATTGTAGGACATGTTGGGACAGCACATGTTTAGCTCGATAATATCTGCTCCGACTTCCTCAAACTTCTTTGCCATGTTAACCCAGCCTTCAACTCCCTTGTCTCCGGCATAGGTAATGTTTGCGAACAAGATGAGGTCGGTCAGAACCTTTTTGGCGTCCTCCACCAATTTCAATCCTTCATAAAACTTAAGCCTCTTCTCTGCAGTAAAAGCCAAAGCATCCCTGTCTTTGAACATTTTATAACGGGGAACCCTGTTAATGTATGGTGCAGGATCAATTGTCAGCTTAATGCTGGCAGCCGCCCAACCGGTTTCTTCAATCCTCAAAAGCTGCTTAACCGACTTTGTGGTCGGACCGGAGGCAACATAAAACGGGTTTTTGAACGTAACTCCTGCTATTTCGACTGGCATAATTATATCTTTTTTCATATAGAACCCTCCAAAATACTTTATTTTGACCGGTATAGCAAATCAATATTTTTACCTGCCGGCGTTTTTGCCTGTCTTGAGCCTTGCCTATGCCGGGCAATTGAAACAGGCTAAGGGTGCAAGCCCTTAAATGGTTGTTTATTGCATCCTCTCAATTACTTTTTCAAGCTGTCATTAGTAATTTTGATTCCTTCTCTGGCTGACTTGTAAATAAGGTTGATGACTTTCAGTGTTTCTAATCCGTCAATTCCTCTCAAGCCAATCTTTGCATCCTTGTTTTCCAGTGCGCATTCAATAAAGTGCCTTATTTCATTTACATAGCCAAGGTTGAATTTTTCATCAACAGCCGGTTTGGACCATCCTGTAGTAATCTCTGCCTTTTCCACCGTATAACTTACTCCCGGTATTGAAAAACAATTAATCGCAGAGGAGAAAGTCAGATCAATATGCATGCGGCCTTTGGTTCCGTAAATATCAATAACATCTTCCATTCCGCCGACAGTTATATAATTGGCCTCAAGCAATGCAGAAGTTCCGTCGGCAAATTTAATAATGCAGGCAGACCAGTCTTCCCCTTCCATTTTTTTGTGAATGAAATTGTTATCTCCACCGCCTGATGTCATGGCAACCAGCTCCGTCCACTGATTGTTTTTCAGCCCTAACAGGAATGAAACCGGATGGCATCCAAGATGCACCATGCAACCTCCACCACAGTATTTTATGGTCTGTGCGAAGGGTGAATGGGATCCGGAATGGCATTCCCTGGCCCTTATATACAAAGGTGTTCCGATTGCGCCTTCTTCCACGATGCTCCATGCTTTTAAAAGAGCCGGAGCAAACATCCAGTCTTCTGCATAGTAGAGCTTCTTGCCCGCTTTTTCGGCTGCCCTGACCATTTCTTCCGCATCCTCAACAGTAGTCGCCAGGGGCTTTTCGGAAATAACATGTTTTCCTTTTTTGAATGCTATCATAGCTGCCCAGTGGTGAAGAAAATTTGGCAGGCAAATATCCACAAGATCGCAATCCACTTCCTCAATAGCCTTTTCGTAGTCATCATAAGCTGCATAATCTGTCAATCCGTATCTTTGTGCAAGGGATTCAACCCTCTTTAAATCCTTGTCGCAAATTGCCACTATCTGGGCAATATCCGTGCTGCGTGCATATGCATCCATGTGAAGATCTGCGCTGAAAGCTGCACCTACCATTAATATCCTGACCTTCTTACCCATAAAAACAAACCTCCTGATTAAGATTTCAATTTTTGTGTTTAACTTTTTATGCTTCCTTTTGTATTTTATCCTTGCAAAGGTAGTTCAAAAACATTTCGGTCACACTTTGAACTCTTTTTCTTACGTTATCTTCATCATAAAGGCTTCTGGAAAGAATCTTTGACAATGTGTACCGGTTGGAAAAGTAAGCAAAAGTATATGTCAAAAGTGAAAGTATAATCTGCTCTGTATCAGCATCTTCCCGGAATACGCCTTCATTTTTTCCCCTGTTTATCACTTTTCTGAGCATTTCGAAAGCAGAGTCCTTAACCTTTGAAAGGTCGAGCTCTTCGATATATTTTCCCCTGTTAAGGTTCTCCCATAGAATAAGATTTACATATGTTGGTGTCTCTTTAAGGAATTCAAAATAAAGAGTAATTATTTTCTTTATGGCCTCAATGCAGGGCATGTCTTCCGAAAGAATTCCTATTTCCTTCTCCGTAAGCTTTCCGTAAACCTTGACAAGAACCGCTTTATAAAGGTCTTCCTTGCTCCCGAAATATTCATATATCATCCTTTTGTTAATGTTTGCCTTCTCTGCAATATCATCAACGCGGGTACCATATATGCCCTTCTCGGCAAAAAGGATTTCTGCCGCTTCAAGAATATCCTTTCGTGATTGCTCTGAGTCTCTGACCCTTTTATTTTTCTGCATTTCTGCCTCCCTGCAAGAAGTAAGTAACTGTTTAGTTATATTGTACTCCTAAAAAAAATTGATGTCAATATGCAACACAAAATGGCAGTGTCAATATACTATCATTCTTTGCAACCTTGTGCCTTTTCAGGTGGTTGCAGAAGCATAATAATAATCAGAAGCAAGCATTCTTACCAAAAATATATTTTTATAAAGGATTATTAAAAAGAAATACTATTTAAAGAATTCAGGCAAAAATTTTAATATGACCACTGATGAAAAACATAAGGATCCTTATTAATTAAAGATGTAAAAACACTCATGCCTGCTTTTCTGCATTCTGAAAAGACTTCCTGTATTGCAACGGTGATAAATTAGTCACCTGTCTGAACAACCGGTTGAAGTGGTTCACATTATTGAAGCCAACCTTATAGCATATATCCAGCACCCTGTCATTGCTGTTTCTTAAGTATTCCATGGCTTTGGATATACGAAGGCCATTGAGATACTCTATAAATGTTTTCATGGTAATATTCTTGAACAGATAGCTGAAATAAGACTGGGACAGCATGCAGACTCTTGCGGCATCCTCCACGGTTATATCCTCTGCATAATGCGAATCTATATACTGTATTGCATTGAATATGGCATCCCTGTGGCGGTCGTATATGGTATGCCCCCCTGCACTTTTCAAATCATCTGAGAATTCACGTCCCACCAGAACCAGCAGTTTAAGGGCCAGGGATTTTATCAGAAGCGGATACCCGGGCTTCTTTTCCTTATATTCTCTGAGGGCCTCATTCAATATGTTTTCAACTTCCACCTGCACCCTGCCTGCCAGGTTCAAACGCGGCTTTACCTGGCTTTCACTCACCAAAAAAGGTTCAATATATGCGAAATCAAAGAAGGACTTGATATTTTCAATGTTCTCAAAGCTTTGATTTATAAATTCCGGAACAAACTCAAACTCAAAGACTTCCCCGTCTGAATCATCGGATTTTATGCAATGGGGTATATAAGGAGGTATTACGAATATATCACCTTTTATCACGTCAAATTCGCTGTTGTTAATAATATGCTTTACCTTCCCCTGATAAACATAATTGATCTGCATGTAAAGGTGTCTGTGCAACTCACCATTCTTCCCGGGCTTGTACCTTCTTAAGTAAAAAGGAAGGTCCCCATGCCTGTTGTCGGACATTTTCAACAGCTTTATTTCCTTGTATTCTTCCTTGTTCAGAAACTCGAAACTCATAACCCCAACCTCTCACACCGCCTGATGCTTTCGTTGGCTGTTCATACTGCATGTGAAGTTTAATTAAAATACCTTTTATTTTTAATCATATTATACCACATTGAACAAAGCATTACCATTAAAGAGAATGCTAATAATGGTGTACCCTTGCAATGAAGGATGCTTTTGTAAACAGCACTTTAAAGTTAACAACCATCTGCGCTCTTATCTGCAACAAAAACAAAAGCAAAGCTTAGAGCGCTTTGCCAATAATCAATTCAAGTTAACTTGTTCAGCATGTCCGGTGGTTGAAGCATGTGATAACACATAACTGATAATCAATTCAAAGCCGGCTTAAATTCTTGTTGCCTTTGATTATATTATAAAATATAATATTTATAATATATAAATTTTATAACTCGTAAAGAGTGGTGAATGTGATGAATAATCTCTCAACAGAATGTTTTTTAAGGGTTTTACAGCTTCACAGAAAAATACAGCACAATGTAAAAAAGAATCTGGCAGAGTTAGGTTTTGCATGGAACCAGTATTCAATACTGAAAAGCATAAATCCCGGCGAAACTCTCACCCTGTCCGAAATTAGTGCCAGAGCTGTAAAGGTCAACAGCAATGTGACAAGTCTTGTGGATTTCCTTGAGGAAAAGGGCATTGTCATGAGGATAAATGACCCAGACGACAGAAGAGTAATAAGGGTAAAGCTGACCGATGAAGGTGTAAAAGTACGCAAAGAAACAATAGAGAAACATGAAGCTTTTGTAAACACACTGTTCTCCCAAATAGAAGACAATGAGAAAAAATTGTTTATTGAAGCTGCGGATGCCATACTGAAGGGTGTAGAGCAGGTATTGGACTGCGACATCAATTCCTTACCAACTCTTCATTAAACAGCCCCATGCAATTATTCTGCACAGGGTTTATGAAAATATCAACTAAACGGCCGGCTTCAAAGCAATGGCCGTAAAAATTATCTTTGAGCCGTAAAGGAGGCAGCAACTTGATTAGTCAAAAAAATGAAGACCCCCATATAGCACAAAAGAAAATTCATTCCGGCAATTTCCGGAAAAGTACGGAACCTGCCAGGGGTAAAACTCCTGATATTCCATTTAGGGAAACCAGTTTCTTTAAATATATGAAAAAGTTTAAATTCAGGTATATTGCCGGTATTGCAATTGTAATTATTGTAGATCTTCTGCAATTGATAACCCCCAGACTAACCGGCGATATTATAGACATGCTTGGCAAAAATACAATGAATACATACAATCTTACTTTTTATGCAGGTATAATCGTACTGGTTTCTTTACTTGTTTTCATTCTGAATTATTTCACAAGAGTACTCATGCAGGGTGCTTCCAACCTTATAGATTTAAGGATAAGGAACGATATTTTCAGACACCTTACGAAATTATCACTCAATTTCTTTAACAGGAAGCCTGTAGGAGAAATCATGGCATTGGCGATTAATGATGTAAGGGCTGCCGAGCAGGCTTTGGGGAGAGGAGTTATGCAGATTGCCCAATCTTTAATTCTGCTCATTTCAAGCATAGCAATAATGGGCAAAACCGTTAATCCAAAACTCACATTGGCTATTTTCCTGCCTCTTCCTGCATTAATAATCATCATGTCCAAATTTGGCAAGCTGATACACAGCCGGTTTCTCAAAGTTCAGGAATCTTTCGCAACCATTACTGCAAAAGCCACGGAAAACATTTCAGGCATAAGGGTTGTCAAATCCTTTGTCCAGGAAGAAAATGAATCCTCCAATTTTAAAGCATTAAACGAAAGAAATTATAAGATAAACATGGCTCTTGTAAAAGTTCAGGGGGCCTTTAGTCCTTTGATAACACTGGTTTCCACATTATCCTACTGTATATCCCTTTTGTACGGAGGAAACATGGTTTTGTCAGGCACCATCTCCCTGGGGGATTTTGTAGCCTTTAACGGCTACATAGGAATGCTGGTAAGGCCTGTAGCATTCATCGGAATGATTATAAATTTCATACAAAGAGGCAAAGCCTCTGCTTCGAGGGTTGAAGAGCTGCTCCATGAAAAGCCTGATGTATTCGATGATGAAAAAGCCCTCAACAATAACCTGGAACCAGAACGCAAACTCAAAGGAAACATAGAATTCAGAAACCTTACTTTCAGCTACGACAATATGTCAAAACCCGTGCTGAAGGATATAAACCTCAAAATTGAACAGGGAAAGACAATAGCGGTAATTGGCAAAATCGGCAGCGGGAAATCAACCATCGCCAGTCTTCTTTTGAGGCTATACAACCCAAATTCAAGAGGACAGATTTTTATTGACGGAACTGATATAATGGACATTCCTCTGGAACTTTTGAGAGAAAGCATTGGATACGTACCCCAGGATAATTTCCTTTTTTCCGCCGCCGTAAAGGACAATATCAATTTTTCACCTGACGAAAAGGATTTGGAGGAAATCCAAAATGCTGCAAAGATTAGCCAGGTGCACGATAATATAATGGACTTTCCTGAAAAATATGAATCAATGGTTGGTGAGCGGGGCGTAAACCTTTCAGGTGGACAGAAGCAAAGAATTTCAATTGCAAGGGCCATTATAAAGGACCCATCCATCCTTATTCTTGACGACTGTCTTTCCGCTGTTGATACAAGTACTGAAAAAAGAATACTGGACGGTCTTAAGGCAATCATGAAGGATAAAACCTGTATTTTTATTGCCCACAGGATTTCCACAATAAAAGATGCCGACGAGATTATCGTGTTAAATAATGGCAGGATTGTAGAGCAAGGAACACATGAGCAGCTTATCAGGCTAAAGGGCTTCTATTATAAAATCTACCAGAGGCAGATGCTGGAAGAACAAATACAGAGTGCATAATGAAAGAGCGTTTTATGGATAACCGCTTAAAATATCCAATGAGAAAAATATTTAAAAATATGTAAATCCGTTAGATGTTGGAGAACCTCTCCAAAAACAAAGAAAAGTACTATTTCTGAAGCAAATAGAGACACAATAAAAAACGGAAATTATAAAATAACAGGGAGGATTATACATGGCCGGAGGTTTAGGATTCGGAGGAATGATGCATGGAGCCGGAGGTGCCAGAGGCGGCCTGTCGGAAGACGAAAGAGTGGATGGCAAAATATATGATTTTAAACTTATCAAAAAAATGAGCCGATTTGCCAAACCATACTTGCATTTATTCCTTGCAGCATTGATTCTTATACTTGCAGTTTCCTCTTCAAGACTTGCAAGACCATATATAACAAAAATTGCAATAGACGAATATATGAGTAAAGGCCTTTCAGGGGAATTACCCACGGACTCAGCCCGAAAAGGACTTTATACCCTTGGGGTGCTTTTTTTCGGTCTGGTAGTCATGGAGTTTGCTTTCAGTTATCTTCATACTTACATTTTAAATCTTGCAGGCAAGAAAATAGTCATGAACTTGAGAGACAGGATATTCAGGCATATTCAAAAACTGCCGGTCTCCTATTTTGACAAAAACCCTGTAGGAAAAATTGTCACAAGGGTAACCAATGATACCGATTCCCTGAACGAGATGTTTACCAACGTGATTGTAAGCCTGATGCAGGATATATTTGTCATGATTGGTGTGGTTGCCATCATGCTCAGCTTGAGTGTCCGGCTCACGATAATTAGTTTTTTGGTGCTTCCGGTCATGACACTGGCTACATATATGTTCAGGAAAAAAGCCAGGGAGATATTTCAGGAAATCAGGGCACGCCTGGCAAACCTGAATGCTTTCCTTGCAGAGCATGTGTCCGGCATGAAATTGATTCAGGTATTCAACATGCAGGATAAAAAATGCGACGAGTTTGAAAAAACAAACAAAGAGTATTATGACTCAAACCGCAAACGAATTATACTCCACGGCCTGTTCAGGCCCTTTATGGATGTAGTCAACTCCCTTGCCATTGCGTTAATACTCTGGTTCGGAGGCCGGGACATAATTTCCGGAATCCTGGAATTTGGGACCCTTTACGCCTTTACCAATTATATAAATCAATTTTTCCAACCAATTATGAACCTGACTGAAATCTATAACACAATGCAAAGCTCCATGGTTTCAGCGGAACGCATATTTGACCTTCTGGAAGAAAAACCCGAACCTGAGCCTGAGGACGACGATACAATTGAGCTTAAGGAAATCAGGGGCGAAATCGAGTTTAAGAATGTCTGGTTTGCTTATGTCGGTGAAAACTGGGTATTGAAGGATGTCTCCTTTAAAATCAACCCTGGTGAAACCGCCGCTTTCGTAGGTGCCACCGGTGCCGGAAAAACCAGTATAATCAATCTGATTTGCGGTTTTTATGAAATACAGAAGGGCGATATTTTCATAGACGGAATCAATTTGAAAAAAATCAAGAAGACTGCCCTGAGAAAAAACATCGGCCTTGTACTCCAGGATGTATTCCTCTTTTCTGGAGACATTGAAACCAATATAAAACTATTTGAAGAAGGTATAACTTTTGATAAGGTTAAAAAGGCTGCAGAGTATGTGAATGCAGACTACTTTATCAGCAGGTTCCCCGAAGGCTACAAACACCCGGTCAATGAAAAAGGAACCACCCTGTCGGCAGGACAAAGGCAACTTCTTTCCTTTGCCAGAGCTCTTGTATTTGACCCTGCCATATTGGTACTGGATGAAGCAACATCCAACATAGATACCGAAACCGAAATACTGATTCAAAAAGCCCTGGTCAAGCTATTGAGCGGGAGAACCAGCATAGCCATTGCCCATCGTTTGTCAACCATACAGAAGGCGGACAAAATACTGGTAATTCACAAGGGAACCATACGGGAATCCGGTTCCCACCAGGAATTGCTTGAGAAAAAAGGTCTTTATTACAACCTGTACAAACTCCAGTATGATGGAGAAGATATTGACACCATAATGAATGAAATCGCTTAAATAATAAAAGGAGCTTTAGTCAGTTTCTCCTCTCAAGACCGGAAAAGGTAAAAGACATGCATAGCACAATATGACAAAGATGGTTGCCATCCTGAACGGATAACAGCCATCTTTTTATTATCAATTGAGAAGTGGCCCTCAGGTAAAAAAACCTTTTGGCAGCCCCTTCAATTTCTTTGCAAGTTCCCTGAAAAGAACATTTTCTTCCGGAAAGAGCATTCTTTACGACGGTATGTTTGCCTTCTTTATTCCCACAACTTCATGATTTGTCTGAACAGCGGCAGGAACTGCTTCCCTTGGTACATTTGGATAAACATAAATCTCGTCTTTATAGTTTCGCATTATGACATTACCTTCAGTCATGGAAATAACATAATCTGGGTTAATGGGTATTTTGCCTCCTCCCCCGGGAGCATCTATAACAAATTGGGGCACTGCAAACCCTGATGTGTATCCCCGGAGAGCATGTATTATATTTATTCCCGTTTCAACCGGTGTCCTGAAGTGTCCAAGGCCTTTTACAAGGTCGCATTGATACAGGTAGTATGGCCTGCACCTTGCTTTCACAAGCTTGTGATACAGTTCTTTCAATGTATCCGGGTTATCGTTGACCCCTCTCAAAAGCACACTTTGGTTCCCCAGAGGGATGCCTGCATCGGCTATTTTCTCACAGGCCAGTACAGAATCCTTCGTAACCTCAACCGGGTGGTTGAAATGCGTGTTTATCCAAACAGGATGATACTTTTTCAGCATGTTCAAAAGGCTGTCTGTAATTCTCATGGGAAGAACCACAGGAGTTCTGGTGCCTATTCGGATTATCTCCACATGGGGAATCTCCCTGACCTTTGAAATAATATTCTCCAGGTATTGGTCGGACATCACAAAGGGATCGCCCCCGGAAAGAAGTACATCTCTGATTTCCGTGTGTTTCCTTATATAATCCAGGGCAATTTCAAGTTCCTTTCCGGTTATGGAGAAGTCCTCCTCCCCCACAAGCCGCTTCCTTGTGCAATGCCTGCAATACATTGAGCATTTGTGGGTTATCAAAAACAGCACCCTGTCAGGATACCTGTGAACCAGGTTCTTTACGGGGGAATAACGCTCTTCTCCCAAAGAATCACTCATTTCACAGGCCTGATAGGCCAATTCCTTTATAGAGGGTATGCTTTGCATTCTCACAGGACAATCAGGATTCAAAGGATCCATCAGCGTCGCATAGTAAGGTGTAATTGCCATTCTGTAGCTTTTCAGGCAAATATCAATTGCCTGTTTTTCCAACGGGTTGAGGTCAATGATTTCCGACAGTGCTTCAGTTGTTGTAATCCTGTTTTTTATCTGCCATCTCCAGTCATTCCATTGCTCCTCCGTCACATCTTTCCAGACAGCGATTGACTTATAATCCCTCATTACCGTCACCTCCTACACATTGACGGTTTTCATGCCGTATCTTTTCAGTGCGCTGTTTAATATCATTAAAATCAATTCGTTATAGCCTATGCCGCTGAATCCTGCCAGCATGGGATAATCGCTGTACCCTGGCGCAAGCCCGGGAAGAGGGTTGATTTCAATAAAATATAATTCTCCTTTTTCATCCATCCTAAAGTCAATTCTTGAAAAATCCTTGCATTGAAGTACTTCATATATTTTTCCTGAAGTCCGCTCAATTTTGTCCAACAGCTTTTTATCAAGGTCCGGAGGACAAACATAGGTAACGTATTTCTCATAGTTTTTCTTGACATTGTAGCTGTATATGTTGTTTTTTGAATTTTTATCGTTATATACAATTTCCATGGGGGGCAGCACTCTTGTCTCGCTACCGTTTCCAATGATTCCTACCGTAAACTCCCGCCCACGGATAAATTCCTCAACCAGAAGCTGCTGTCCGTATGCTTCATATTCCATACGAACCTGCCTTTTTAATTCTTCCGGGTTTTTCACTATAGCGTGTTCGGAAATTCCTTTACTTGAGCCTTCAGCATTCGGTTTTACAATAAGCGGGAAATTGAAATTTCGAATTGAGCCTGTATTGACACCGTCAATGACTTTATACCTGGGTGTCTTGATTCTGTAACTTGCGAGCAATCTTTTAGTTAATGCTTTGTCCAGAGCAATACACAGAGTTGTTTCGTCGGAGCCTGTGAAAGGTATGCCACAGTGGGTCAAAATAGCGGGTATCTGTGCTTCTCTTCCTCTCCCACGGAGGCCTTCGGCAATATTGAACACAATGTCCGGTTTTGCATCCTGAAGCCTGTAAAAAATATTTTCATCAGCTTCAATCAATTCAACTTTTAAACCGGCTTTTTTAAGAGAATCTCTTATTGCATGTACTGTGCTTATATCATCATACTCTGCTTCAAGGTCTTCAACCTCGGAGGCAATGCCTTTTTTCAAGTTGTAAGTCAAACCTACAACATACAGCGGAACAGCATCACTTTCCATTATTAACACCAAACTTTCTTATATAAATATTATTTTTGCCAAAAATAAAACCGAGTTGTATTAAAGGTGTCAACTCCTTTTATGCAAATTACCAGACCTATTAATACTACTCGGATACATCCAATTACTTTAATTTTTTATTTGTTTGCTATAATACCACCTGATTTGGTTTTCCTTAAATTTTGATTTTATTATAGCAGAACCGATTGCAAATAAAACGTCGGATTTAATTAGTTTGGGACGTTTTAAACCTGATTTGGACTTTGGCTATATACTGTACCGCTGAATTATTCCAAATCGAATTATTTCATGTAATATCTATGACTGTCTGTTTTAACATATATCAATTTGATTCAAAGCTTAAAAATAAGTTGATACACAACTTTTTTCCTGTTTTCCCACCCGCTTTTGCATTTATATTTATAAATACTCAATTATATGAGCGAGGGAATCAAAAACAAAATCAGGCTGTACCGGCGACTCTTCAAGATCCTTTAATGTTGCTTCACCTGTCAGCACAAGAATACTTGTTATACCGTTTTGCGCACCTATGGCAATGTCGGTATACAGCCTGTCCCCTATAAATACCATGTCATCATTGTCACAACCTGTAATGTTCTTTATTCCTTCAATGGTTTCCTTATAGGGTTTCCCAAGGTATTTCGGCTCAACACCGGTGGAAGCCGTAATCATGCGGCACATGGAACCGCAGTCGGGAATAAAGCCATGCTCAATGGGACAGTTCAAATCCGGGTTTGTCGCTAAAAAAACCGCTCCTTCCCTGATAAACTTACAGGCTTTTGATATTTTTTCATATGTCAGCGTGGTATCAAAACCCATCACCACAACGTCAGCCCTGTGCTGTGCCAGCTCAATGCCGGCTCTTCTGAAGTTTCGCTCAAGAAATTCCGTTCCAACAAGGTAAACCTGCTTTTTGCGAAAGTGCTTCTGCAGGTAGTCGACAGTTATGTCTCCGGAGGTTACAACCCTCACCCCTTCAAGGTCCAGTCCCATTCCCCCAAGTTTCTTCAAATAGAATTCCGAATCCCTCGATGAGTTGTTGGTATAAAATAAAAAATCTTTCTTGTATTCCCTCAACTTTCCGATAAATCTTAAGGACCCGTCGATTATATTGCTTCCAAGGTAGAAGGTTCCGTCCATATCGAGCACAAACAATTTCTTTTTCTTTAAAACAGCTGTATCTTTCCCCATTACATTTAAACCTCCATTTGATACTTCAATGGCATCTTTAAATCAAAAATAACCATTCCCGGCTAATCCAGGGCAATGCCGCAGAATCTTATACCCCTCCGGTATCTGCTGAAAACCGCAACTACCCAAAACTGCGATTTCTTTGGTTCTTTATTCATCCTCCTCCAGCAGCTTGTCCACAAATTCCTCAAGAAGTCCCAACTCATTTGCAGTTTTAAATACCGTATAACGTGACCTGTAATCTTTCCCATACATTAAAGCATCTTTCAGCAGTTTCCTGTCAATGTCCAATTGTCCGGCTTTTACAGGAGCTCCTATTTGATTCATTATCTCAATCATTCTGCTTCCTGTCGGAAGAAAGCTCAGTTCCTTTTTAATTCGGTCCATGTTGGAAATAACCGTGTCAATTCGCCTTTCCTGCTCGTCCCAATCTATGTATTCATCAGGATTGTTCTTCAATATTGACGGTCCCAAAACTTCTCCGTAACATTCCAAGACCTCTTTTTCCCACTGCTCTTTTGTTTTCTTTCTCTTTCTTATCTCGGATTTGTTCAGGCTGCTTGTATCAATCTTAAAGAACAGGTCAAAAAACCTGGCGGCATATACCGTTCCCACACCTACAGAAGTCCCGTGGGCAGGTGATTCCTCACCGTCCTGAAGCTTCATCATGTCCCAAAAATGGGCCATGTTATGCTCAATGGATGCTACAGGCCGCGTCTGCCCGCATATTAATATTGTGAGCCCCGTGAGAATCAAAGCCTCAATCAGGCTTTGGACACCCTCCCTTGTCCTGTTTCTGATGCCGTCTATATTGTTGATGCACTTATTCAGGGCCAGGGTTAAAATTTCAAGACAAACAGGGCAGCAAACTTCATTATTGACTATTTTCCCCAGTGTCCAGTCTGCTTTTGATATGAATTTCCCCAAAACATCACCAAACCCTGAAATCATCATGTCGTAAGGCGCATTTCTCATTATATCCACATCGCAGACAAGCACTCTTGCATATTTATCGTGCTTTGTCATCACCAGGTTTTTGTTGTGAAGCGAAGAAATCACGGAAGTGTATCCATCCATGGAGGGAGCGGTGCCTATGCTTACCAGCGGTTTTCCTATGCAATAGGCTGCATACCTTGAAAGGTCGTTTATAACCCCGGAGCCCACGGCCACGATGAATTCGGTATCAGGCTCAACAGCCAGCATGATTTCTCCCAGGGCCGTCTGGTCAGGCTCAAGCTTGCCTTCCCTTTTCAGAATGCAGTTAACCATGTGAAACCCGGCATCGGATAATATTTTGACAACTTTGGAACCTGCAACTTCCCATGTATTGTTATCCGCCACAACCAGCGCATTCTTCCCGGCAATACTCTTCTTTATGTACTCGGCACAATTTTCAATAATTCCGCTGCCAATATAAATGTCCATTTCCGGTGTATTGTGATTCATACCGCAGTCACAGTCAAATTCAGGAAGTATCAGCTTGTTTTCCTTATATACGATATTAAAACTCATTTCAATCCCCCTCTGATTCAAGTTCAGATCTGCATGCTCTAATTATATGCCAACAAATTTGTTTAATCAATGCAGTGACCAGGGGCAGTTCCTGTGAAACAAGACAGGGGACGGTTCTGTGTCTCGCAGTCACCTGTCGCATGCCCAGGGAGAGCAGAAGAACTATCCCTCCTGGTTATCGAGACACAGAACATCCATGACATTTACCTGACACAGATGCATTCATGATAACAATCCGCAGAGAAGTAATCTGTTTTCACATTAACCATCCTCATGATACAAAAGTGTGTCAGAAGAAGTCCCCATGACACTCTTTCACATTAACCGTCCCCTGTCCCGGTGTCCTCGCGCTGGTCTCTGTTATATTGCAATTGCATAAAATAAAAGGTATTATATCTTAGGGGTAGCAAATCTGTCCGGGGTTCTTGCAATTCTCTTTTCGCTGTTTGCCTTGAACACGGGAGAGTGTAAGGCGTACAGCTTTTTTTACCGGATTTTTATTGAAATAAAAAAAATGACCTGAAAAATATCCAGACCTGTCAGGTCTTTAATATTGAGGTGTTGCTATGAAAAAATTCCGCCATATAAGTGATTTTATCGCTGAAAATAAGTATAGATACCTGATCGGGATAATGTCACTTCTTGCAACCGACGGCGCACAGCTTATACTGCCCAGGCTCTATGGAAAAATAACCGATTTATTGAAAGAAGGCGGCATTTCAAAAGGCGGATTGTTATATTACATTCTTCTTGTGTGCCTGCTCTCATTTGGCATAGCTGTTTTCCGTTTTCTGTGGAGATATCTAGTGCTTGGTGCCTCCAGAAATATTGAAAGCAAGCTAAGAAGACGGTTTTATGATCATCTTCAAACCCTGTCGCTGAATTATTACAACAATCACAAAACCGGGGACCTTATGGCCCATGCCACCAATGACATAGCTCAAATCAGAGAAGCCTTCGGAATTGGCATTATTATGATTGTGGACAGCCTGGTCATACCTGTAATTGCAGTGGTGATGATGTTTACCACCGCAGGTATCAAGCTAAGCCTGATATCAATCCTGCCTCTTTTATTCCTGGGGCTGGTAATTGTTTTCTTTGTAAAGGAAATGCACAGCCGCTACCACAATATGCAGGAGGCTTTTTCCCAGCTGACTGAAACTGCAAGGGAAAACTTTTCAGGCATACGGGTAATAAAGTCCTTTGCGCAGGAATTGAAGGAGATATACAAATTTGAAAAAGTAAACCGCCACAACAAGGAAATGAATCTTCGGCTCATCAGAATAATGAGGCTACTGTTCCCTTTTATAATGGGGATTTCAGCTCTTTCCACCGCAATTGCCCTTTGGTATGGCGGTATCATGGTAATGTATGCTGAGATATCCCTGGGGGACTTTGTTGCTTTTACGGGCTATCTGGCAATGCTGGTATGGCCGATTGCTTCTGTAGGCTGGATAACAAGCATGATTCAAAGAGGTACCGTCTCCATAGAGAGAATCAACAATATACTGGATGAGAAGCCGGAAATTACTGATGCCGGCACTGACACATCAATTAAAGAAATTCGGGGTGCGATTACATTCAACAACCTTACTTTTTCCTACCCCGGAAACAATGAGCCTGTACTCAAAAATATAAATATAGCAATTGAAGAAGGCAAAACTCTGGCCATAGTAGGTCATACAGGAAGCGGAAAGACAACCCTGGCCAACCTGATACCGAGGCTTTACAATACACCTTCCGGAAGTCTTTTAATCGACGGGGTTGATATATACAAGATTCCCCTTAAGGTATTAAGGAGCAGTATTGGTTATGTTCCACAGGATACATTTTTGTTTTCGGCCACAATATATGAAAACATAGACTTTTTCGAGGGGCAGGGACCTGAAAGCGTGGAAAGGGCTGCAAAAACTTCAATGATATATGACAACATAATGGAATTCCCCGATGGTTTCAATACCTTTGTTGGAGAGCGGGGTGTCAATCTTTCCGGAGGTCAAAAGCAGAGAATAGCCATTGCAAGGGCCTTGAACCGCAATCCAAAAATTCTGATCCTGGATGATTGCTTATCTGCGGTAGATACCTACACTGAAGAGCAAATATTGAAAAAGCTCAAGGTGGAGCTTCAAAAAAGAACCAGCATCATTATTTCACACAGGATTTCCACAATAAAGGACGCAGATGAAATAATAGTGCTGCACAATGGTGAAATTACCGAACGGGGCACCCATGACACCCTGCTTGCGCAAAAGGGAATATATTATGATTTATACCAAAAACAGCTTCTCAAAGAAGAGCTGGAAAGGGTGGAATAGTTATGGCAGACAGACAAAATTTTCAGGAAGAAGAGGTTCTCGGCAAAGCTTACGATGCCCGGTTGATGAGAAGGCTTTTATCCTATGCCAAAAATTACTGGAAACATTTCCTGCTGGCAATAATTTTGCTTCTATGCTCAACCCTGATCGACCTTGCAAGACCCTATTTGTCCAAAATTGCAATAGATGATTATATTAACGTGGATTCCAAGCCAATGGTCGCCTATGAACCATCCTCCGGGGAAAAAGGAATCGAATTTGGCGGCATGATATACAAGAGAGTGGACAAAGTGCCGGAGAATATTCCCGTGGAAAGGGTTTACTCACTTTTGTACGTTGATAACCAGGTATTTATTGTAAAGGGTTTTCCCGGAAGCGACTCAAGGGGGACTCTGCAGAAGAACCCCGCTTCAGCAGATGAGTTTGGTTATTCATATGATATTGAGGGCAAAACCTGGCCTGCAAGACTGCTCTCAAAAAATGAAATTAAAACATTCAGAAACAATGATATTACAGCTGTCGCCATCATAGGCGCTTTGTTCATAGCCGCCATCATTATAGGTTTTCTGCTTAACTACCTGCAGCTCAACCTTTTAGGTTACGTTGGCCAGACCATTATCTATAACATCCGGCAGGAGATATTCTCCAAAATGCAGAAGCTGCCTTTAAGCTTTTTTGACAAAAACCCTGTGGGCAGGCTTGTTACCCGGGTGACCAATGATACCGAGACACTGAATGACATGTACACCAATGTGCTGACTACGTTATTAAAGGATGTATTCATGCTGGTTGGCATTATTGTCATCATGTTCAGGCTGAACACAACCCTTGCAGTCATCAGCTTGTCGGTAATGCCTTTAGTTTTGGTGGTGTCCTTTTATTTCCGGATGAAGGCAAGGCAGGTGTACCGAAGGATAAGGACAACTCTGGCCCGCATCAATTCAGCTCTTTCGGAAAATATATCAGGAATGAGAATCATTCAGATATTCAATAAGGAAAAGGAAAAATATAAAGAGTTCTGTGGCATCGATAATGAATATTTCAAAGCCGGTATGAGTGAAATAATCGTATTTGGCATTTTCAGGCCGGCAATTGAGATGATTGCATTTCTAACAGTGGCCCTTGTTATATGGCGGGGAGGAATCCGGGTAATTGACAACACATTGCAGCTTGGTGTGCTGTATGCTTTTATCAATTATATAAGCCAGTTTTTCCAGCCGATAAACGACCTTGCCCAAAAATACAATATACTGCAGGGTGCCATGGCATCTTCCGAGCGTATATTCATGATACTGGACACCCCTGTGGAGGAGGACAATGGTGAAAAGGAACTGGACCCCGGCAAAATAAAGGGAGAAATTGAGTTTAGGGATGTCTGGTTCGCATACAACGAAGACGAATGGGTTTTGAAAAATGTGAGCTTCAAAGTTCCGGCCGGTAAAACAGTTGCAATCGTCGGTGCCACCGGCGCGGGCAAAACATCCATCATAAACCTGATAGGAAGATTTTATGAAATACAGAAAGGCCGGATTCTGATTGACGGAGAGGACATAAGAACCATCAAAAAAGAAAGCCTGAGAAAAAATATCGCAGTCGTGCTTCAGGATGTTTTCCTTTTCAGCGGGAACATCAGGGATAATATCAGGCTCAATGAAACTGACATTTCCGATGAAAAAATCAAAAAGGTGTCTGAATACGTCAATGCCGATAAGTTTATTCAAAAACTACCGTTAAAATATGCTGATGAAGTAAAAGAAAGGGGTGCAACCCTGTCAGCAGGACAAAGGCAGCTGCTTGCCTTCGCAAGAGCCCTGGCCTTTGACCCGGCAATACTTATACTCGACGAGGCAACTGCCAACATCGATACTGAAACAGAACTATTAATACAGGATGCATTGAAAAAAATAACCCGTGACAGGACGACAATCATTATTGCCCACAGGTTGTCCACTATTCAGAATGCGGACAACATCATCGTGCTCCACAAGGGCGCAATAAGAGAAATGGGCAACCATTATGAGCTCCTGGAGAAAAAGGGCATGTATTATAACCTTTACAGGCTGCAGTATAAGAATGACACCATTGCCCAATAAGCAGCCTGAAGGCTTCACAAAAAGGAACATTATCGCGGGGTGTTTTGCAATAAAAGAGCATTATCGCAAGGTCAGGAGTTCCATCATTCACACGATGTCAAATAAAGACTCCATAAAAAGAACATTGTCCAATGTCAAAAAGCCGGTACTCTGCTTTGAGTACCGGCTTAAGTTTTTATAACATAGTACTGGTTCCATACAGCCACCGGCTTGTTATTCACCGGTGCCGGCATGTAAAACAAGTCACCTGTCTGATTCACGTACTTGTGACGTACTCCCGCCTACGCTCTCACTAAAGTGAGTAAGGCGGCTCAGAGGCAGGAGATTCTTGCAGCTATCTGTTAAAACTCCAATAAACCAACTGTCCTTGGGTAAGAGATGACGTCCCTTATATTTGACATACCGGTCATGTACATAATAGCTCTTTCAAATCCAAGGCCGAAGCCGGCATGCTTTGCAGTTCCAAATTTTCTGAGTTCCAGATACCACCGGTAATCATCCATGTCAAATCCCAGCTCGTTAATTCGCTTTTCAAGCAGGTTGTACCTTTCCTCTCTCTGGCTTCCTCCGATTATCTCTCCAACACCCGGCACCAATAAATCCATAGCCGCAACTGTTTTATCGTCGTCATTCAATCTCATGTAGAAGGCTTTGATTTCTTTTGGATAATTGATTACAAATACGGGCTTCTTGAACACCTTTTCGGTTATATACCTTTCATGCTCGGTTTGCAGGTCCCTGCCCCATTCTACCGGGTAATTGAACTTTTCTCCGCTTTTCTTTAACAATTCAACAGCTTCGGTGTATGTTATGCATTCAAAAGCGGAATTTACAACATTATCAAGACGGGGTTTCAGGTCCTTGTCTATGAAATTGCTGAAAAAGTCCATTTCCTGGGGAGCATGCTCCAAAACATAGCTTATGACAAACTTCAGCATATCCTCAGCCAGCTTCATGTCATCATTAAGATCGGCAAATGCAATTTCCGGCTCAACCATCCAGAATTCCGCAGCATGCCTTGCGGTGTTTGAATTCTCGGCCCTGAAAGTAGGTCCGAAGGTGTATACCTTTTTAAATGCCATACAGTAGGCTTCCACCGACAACTGGCCGCTTACGGTAAGGTTTGCTTTTTTACCGAAGAAATCCTGTGAATAGTCTATCTTGCCTTCCTTATCCCTGGGCGGGTTTTCCATGTCAAGGGTGGTAACGGTAAACATCTCTCCCGCCCCTTCGGCATCGCTTCCGGTTATAATGGGTGTATGGACATAAACGAAATTGCGTTCCTGGAAAAATTTATGAATTGCATAGGCAGCAATTGACCTTACTCTGAAAACCGCTGAAAAAGTGTTTGTTCTCGGTCTCAAATGAGATATGGTACGCAAATATTCAAAGGAATGCCTCTTCTTTTGAAGGGGATAATCCTGTGTGGAGCTTCCTTCGATAATAACTTTAACCGCCTGTATTTCAAAGGGCTGCTTCACCCCGGGGCTTTCCACCAAAATTCCTTCGACTATTATTGCGGAACCCACCGGCAGTTTTTCAACCTCATCGAAATTATCAATCTTGTTTCTTTCAAATACCACCTGAACGTTGTTGAAAAATGTACCGTCATTTACTTCTATAAATCCAAAATCCTTTGATGCCCTGATTGTCTTTATCCAGCCTGAAATTTCAACTTCCTGCCCGATTATGCCTTTGTAATTTTCATAGATTTCCCTGATACTCTTCTTCAGCATTTAAAAACCTTCCTTCATAAAGTTTACATTAATACTAATTATTTTAGCATTAAAATCAAATAATATAAATAGTGAAAACAGGGGACGGTTCTTCCGGTTGCAAAAAAAGAACCGCCCCCTTGTCACCCTCCAAACCACAGGGACGGTTCTCCCGGCTGCAACCAAAGCAAACCCACAAGCCACGGAGACTGTCCCTATGGCTAACCTGATTACAACAGGCCGCCGTAACTGCTCCCCGGGTCACCTCTAACAATACACCTTTAATAATAGTACGGGCATCTTGTAGTGTCTTGATAACTTACAGGCTGTATGACTCCGCAAGCAAGCCTTTTCCCCGCGTCCCCCGCAGGCTGGGTTCTGTAGTCGTCCGGATTTTCATGGATTATTACTGATTTTCCAATCACATCTTCAACACTGAAACGGTTTGTAAAAAAGCTCATTCTTGCGATTCCGTTATTTGAGAACAACACCGGAAAATCACCTGCGTGATTTCCATGGGGCTGGTTATCCGGATTCCAGTGGTCCCCGGCTGCCTTGAATGGCTCTGCCGGATTTCCAACCTCACAGTTCCCATATTGGTGAATGTGAAAGCCATGAGGGCCCACGGGAGGTTTGCCGTTTTTCCCCGGCTGATATGGAGGAAGCCCCGAGACAATCGCTGTAACCTCAGTCCCTCCGGGTACATTTCTGAACCAGACCACCCCTGATATCTGAGGCCTGTAAGGACCGCCCTTCAACATGGCCACAGCCATTTTTGAGTAATATCCAGGTTGAAGCATACCATCTTCCCCTCTGTAAAATAAATTTCCCAATCTGTTTACAAACATTTCCCTCACCCTCAACACTAAGTTACTAGTGCATTATATGAATTATGTAAACCTAATGTTAACAGTGAGGATTTTTTTGTTGCATCACTTGTCTTGAAAAAAGCCCGAAAACTGCTGCAGACATCACCAGGCAAGAGCCTGGTAACTATCTCATCTGTTTTTTGACAGCTACTTTTTATTACCCGGCATTAACCGTCTGAATGTTTATATATAACTATGAGTGAAAGCTCTCTAATATGCCAGATTCAATGTGCATTTAGAAGTACTGAAAAACAGCAATCTAATACGAATTTTAAGCCTGCCATCCTCATATCTTTACTATGTGCTTTTAAATTATGCCTGCCGGGTCAATTGGCAGGTACATTGCAAAAAACGTTATTACGTCAATTATCCAGCTAAAGACCAGGGGAGCTGCTGGCAGGTGATATATATGATAAACCCCATTTTTATTATTCTTTTTAACTTTCTGACAGGTACACTGTGCCTGGTTTATGGAGTAAATCTTCTTAGTGAAGGTCTTGAAAAAGCCAATACCGAAAAATTAAAAAAGATACTCACAACATGCACAGGAAGCCTTCCAAAAGCATTTGTTTCAGGTGCTTTCCTTACCGCTCTGGTGCAGAGCAGCACAACCATTACAGTGATAACCGTAGGTCTGGTAAATTCTGGATTAATCACCCTGTCCAATGCCGCCGGGATCATATATGGAGCCAATATCGGGACTACCCTGACTGCCCAGCTTATGTCATTTAAAATAACCGAAATAGGATTGCCGGCTCTGGTGGTGGGCTTACTTTTAGGAACTTTTTCGAAAAAACGCAGTCTAAGAAATTTAGGAAAGATAATCACCGGATTTGGGTTTATTTTTACCGGGCTGAATACTTTAAATGCAAGTGTTCCATACATTAAGGAAAGTAGATTTGTATACAATATTTTTCTCAAGTATGGCAAAAGCCCTGTTGCAGGCTTGTTTATCGGCATGCTGGCCACCATGCTGGTACACTCCAGCAGTGCTACGGTAGGTTTTACCATTGTTCTGTTCAATGCGGGACTTATAGATTTCAGTACTGCAATCGGGTTAACCCTGGGGGACAACATAGGCACATGCTTTACAGCCCACACCGCAGGGTTGGGCGGCAACATATGGGCACACCGCACCGCATGGGTCCATACCCTTTACAATGTCATATGCGTTATTGCCGTGCTTATATTTTTCAGACCTTTTGCGGATCTGGCGCAAAATGTCACTTTAATGCTTGGACAGGATAAAAGCCGCCTGGTTGCCAATACCCATACAATTTTCAACGTGTTGGGAGCCGTGATTTTTCTTCCGATAAACAAGTACTATATAAATTTTATTAATACAATAATTATTGAAAGAAATAATAAAAACAAAAGCAAAAATAAAAAGAAGCGAGGATGATTAGATGAAGCAAATATTGTTGGCAGCAATTATAATTGGTTTACTACTCAGCGGTTGTACCATTGACGGCAAAATAAACATCAACCTGAATAATCCTGGTACCGCCACTGAGTCCGGTAATATTTCACAAAATGCAAACGAAGCCCTTTTCAAGCTTCTACCTGAAAAGGAGGGCTACACGTGGATATACAACGGGTTTGCGGAATATGGACATCAAATGACCCTGGAGGAAATTGTAACGGACAATGAAAAAACAACTTATATAATAAAAGGAAAAGTTTTTGACATGTCAGACGGCGAATCAGGCATGGGTGAAGAACATTTCAGTATTGACCTTAAATATATAATACAAAACGGTTCCATTATACAAGTAAAAAAGGAAAATATCATGATGGATTCAGAAATGGACCGTCTTGAGCTTATAAGAGCCCCCCTTGTAGAAGGCAATAAATGGACACAGGTGGCTGCCGATAAAAAAGGGAATGAAAGGCATTTAAATAGCGAGATTACAAAAGTAGAAGAATTGGATGGAAAAAAGGTATATACCGTTGAATACAGGGACCGGGACAGCGATTATTATGAAATAAGAACAATTGAAGAAGGAACCGGAGTTGTATCTTTTGCAAGGCTTTGGAATCCGGATGGCGAAGCTTTTGAAATCGGCTACAGTCTTTACAGGGAAATGTCGGGCTATAACAAGGATTAAATGATATAATTCCTGCTGAAGCCGGTTTCCTTACCCTGTATCCCTTACGATTTATAAGGCATTAAAGTTTAAGAATCCTGCTTCAGCAGCGGTTTTCTCATATGGCATCTCCTTTAGTCACCGTTGGCGATACAATCCATGATTTCGCCCATGACTTTCCCTGCAGCATCATGTATCAAAAAATTTGCATAATTATCATAGGGCGTGCCGGATTTGTTTATCAGTACAAGCTTGTCTCCCCGGTAGTAATTGATCAACCCTGCTGCAGGATGGACCACCAGGCTTGTACCCATAACTAATAGCATATCTGCATGCCTTATGAAAGATACCGATTTTGAGAGTACGTCCTCGTCCAGCATTTCTTCATATAAGACAACATCCGGGCGGACTATGCCACCGCATTTTTCGCACAAAGGCACTACTTCTGGATAGTTCATTATGTAATCAAGCCCATACTTTCTTTTGCACTTCATGCAATAATTCTTTGCAACCGAACCATGCAGCTCCAATACATTAACTGAACCGGCTTTTATATGAAGCCCGTCAATGTTTTGTGTTATTACAGCTTTGACCTTCCCCTTCCCCTCAAGCTCCGAAAGTGCAGTATGACACCTGTTGGGCGCTGCATCAGGGTAAATCATATTGTTTCGATAATAGCTGAAAAATTCATGGGGCTTTTCCAAAAAAAAGCTTCTGCTAAGTATGACCTCCGGAGGATACACCTGTTTTGCGCTTTTTTGCGAGTATAAGCCGTTGGCAGACCTGAAATCAGGTATGTTGCTTTCAGTAGATACACCTGCACCTGTAAACGCCACAATATATTTTGAGTTTTTTATAATATCGGCAACTTTTTTAACAGTATCCAATGTCAACACTCCCAAAAAATTACTTGCTCCCTAAACAAGCAGACAAAATGCCTCAATTTAAGCATATTGACAAAAAACACACATAATATTATTATACAGGATAGACATAAAAATATATAGTATTTAATGGATGTTCATGTAATCTCCATGCTCCAGAAAGGAGGTTTTATAGTGGCGCAAAGGCATGTGTTTTTTGACAAGACAGAATTGGTGCTTGGATTTCCCCAGGGGAAAAAGTTTGTAACTATGAATCTTACGTATAATCAAATTACCAGGATTCAATTTGATAAATGCACAGAGTTCAAATTTTTCCGTAAAGTACCTTCAGAAAAAATTACAATAGTGACACCGAAACGTGGTGAACCTATCGTCTACACAAAACTGAAGGAAAAGAATTTTTTTGAAGAATACAAAGCAGGTTTTGAAAAGTTCGCCAGGGACAACAGGATAACCTTTCAAAACAATCTTGACAGCGCTGAATAGAATAGTAAAACCACCCGGTTTACCGGGTGGTTTTTTTCGTTAAGTCCGGAGCATTAGCCTTTCTGTTTTTGAGTTCTGAGCTATGGACTTGCCATTACTGGGCCCTAAGCAGTTGCTTTTCCTGTTCTTCTTTGAACTGATTCGTGTACAGGTTGTAGTAATATCCTTTTTTCTTTATAAGCTGGTAATGGTTCCCCTCTTCTATTATTTTGCCGTCCCGGATAACCAGAATCCTGTCTGCGGAACGTATGGTGGACAGCCTGTGGGCAATTATGAAGCTGGTTCTGCCTTTCAGGACTTTTTGTATTGCACTCTGGATAATCTGCTCTGTCTCGGTATCAATCGAAGATGTAGCCTCATCCAGGACAAAAATCCGCGGGTTTGCAAGTATTGCCCTGGCAAAGGAAATAAGCTGTTTTTCTCCGGTGGAGAGCCTGCCTCCCCCCTCGCCGACTTCGGTATCATACTGCTTTTCAAGCTTTTTAATGAACTCGTCGGCATGCACCAGCCTGGCTGCTTCCTCAACTTCCTCATCCGTAGCATCCAGTCGTCCGTACCGGATGTTTTCCCGTATTGTACCACTGAAAAGGTGTGGTGTCTGAAGCACATATCCAAGATTTGACTGCAGCCATAACTGGGACCTGTTCCTGTAGTCAACATTATCAATCAAAATCCTGCCTTCAGTGGGCTCATAAAACCTGCATACGAGGTTTACAATGGTGCTTTTGCCGGAACCGGTCTCACCAACCAGAGCAATTGTCTCTCCTGTTCTTACATGCAGGTTGAAGTTTTCAAGGACCTTTTCACCGTCTTTGTATTTGAAGGTGACATTTTCAAATTTGATATCACCCTTCACAGGCGGCCAGTTCTTTACCTTAGGCGAAAACACATCCCCCATTTTTTCGATGACTTCTTTTGAATCCACTATTTCCGGTTCAGTATCCACCAACGACATTACCCTCTCAGCTGAAGCCTGTGCATACTGCAATTCGGCAAATATGCGCGCCATTTCCCTTATTGGCTCAAAAAACTGCACCGTATATGATATAAATGCAACCAGGGTTCCATAACTCATTACCTCCAGCATTACTCTCTGTCCTCCAAACCATAATGCAAGCCCGGTTCCGATGCTGCCAAGAATCATTACCAGAGGCATATACAGGGCTGACAATACAGCCGCGGTAATAGCCGACTTTCTCATATTTCCCGTGAGTCCCTCGAACTCTCCAAGGTTTCTCTTTTCCCTTACAAGAGTTTTAGTTGTCCTGGCTCCCTGAATACCTTCATTAAATCCCCCTGTAATCTGGGAATTAGTCTTCCTTACCACCCTGTATGCATCAAGTATCCTTTTTTGAAAGTATACGCTTACAACAGCCAGGACAGGCACTACTGAAAGGGAAATCAATGCCAGCTTCCAGTTCATTGCAAACAAAGCAGCCATAATAAACACCATCATGCTGAATCCCCAAATCAGGTCGGTAAATCCCCAGGACAGGGTTTCGCTAAGTCTTTGTACATCCGAAGTCATCCTGGCCATAATCCAGCCGACCGGGGTTCTGTCATAATATGAATATGAAAGCTCCTGCAAACGCTTAAAGCCAGTCTCTCTTAAGTCATAGCATACTCCCATTTCAATTTTCCCTGATACAGCAATATGCAAGAAAACATTCACGGACTGGAAAACAATCAAAAAGCCATAAAGGGGTGCAAAGTATATAAGGTCTGACAGCTTCCCTTCCATGATAAAATTGTCTATTGCATACCTGGTAATCAGCGGGAATACTGCGTCTATAGCTCCTATCAACACTATCAGTCCGATTGAAACTACCAGGAGTTTCTTGTATGGAATCAAACACCTCAATAGCTTTTTCCACAAGCCTATGTCAAATTGCTTACTATAATCTTCTTCTTTAAATGCATCCATTTTTTTCACTTCCTTTCTGCGGCACTAATTTGCGCCTACAGCCTGTTGATGTTCGATTTGAGAGTAAAGTTCATCCTCCAGAGAACTCTGGAGTTCCCAAATCCTCTTGTAGAGTCCTTCCTCCTGAATCAGCTGTTCATGGGTTCCGGACTGGGTGACTTTTCCCTGCTCCAGGACAATTATTTTGTCCGCTTCAGACAAGGTTGTAATCCTGTGGGATATGATAATTGTTGTAACATCCCGGCTTCTCTCCTTAAGTGCCTTTCGAATTGCCGCATCCGTTTCAGTGTCAACCGCGCTTAAGGAATCATCAAATATCAGTATGGGGCAATTCCTTATTATGGTTCTGGCTATTGCAACCCTTTGTTTCTGTCCTCCTGACAGGGTGACACCCTTTTCACCTACAGGTGTTTCATATCCCTTTTCAAAATTCAATATTACATCATGTATTGATGCCGTCTTTGCCACGTCACAGACTTCCTCGTCTGTAGTGTTGGTACAGGCAAGGCTGATGTTTTCCTTTATGGTCTTTGAGAACAGGAAGGGCTCCTGCAAAACTATGCCTATGTGCTGCCTTAACCATTTTTTATCGATTCTTTTTAATTCAACTCCTCCAATGGTAATTGACCCGTCCTGATAGTCATACAGCCTCTGCAAAAGGTGTACCAGGGACGATTTTCCCGAGCCTGTGGAGCCCAGAATGGCAACCGTTTTGCCTTCAGGTATGTCAAAGGTTAAATCTTTCAACACCGGTTTGCCCTTTTCATATTCAAAGTACACATTTTTAAATTTGATATCACCATTGATGGGAGGTTTCTCTCCCTCAACCTGTGACCTTTCATCTTCCTTGTTTAAAATCTCTCCTATACGGTCCAGGGAAACCATCATTTTACCCAAATCGGTGAGTATTCTTCCCATATATCGAACCGGCCACAACAGCATTCCTATATAAGTGTTGAATGCAGTAAGGGTTCCCAGGGACATTTCCCCTATCGCTGTCCGGTAAACTCCCATAACAAACACTGCTCCGATCTGAAGCATGCATATACCACCGGATACCGACCAATACCAGGCCAACAGCCTGATAAGCTCATAGGTTATATCCTTAAATTCAAGATTCCTGGCTTTAAACTTCTCCACCTCATAAGCCTGCCGTCCAAATGCCCTTACAACCCGGACACCCGTAAGATTCTCCTGAAGTACATTGGACAGCCTGCCTTCAGCCTCATCAGAAGCTTTAAAGGATTTCTTGACTTTTTTGAAATAGAAATACGAGTACAGGAAAATAACCGGGACCATGGCCAATGAAACCATTGCTAGTTCCGTGTCAAGCCTGAACAGCACAAAGGAAATAGCTGTGAGAATAAATAACGCCCTTCCTATTTCAACAAGCTGTATTCCTATAAACCTCCTTACTGTCTCCACGTCGGAAGTACAACGTTGAATAAGATCACCGGTTTCCGCCTTCACATGATAATCATAGGAAAGGTTCTGAAGCTTGTCATAAAGCCAATCCCTCATGTTTTTGGCAATGGACTCGGCTGCTTTGGAGGACCATTTGCCCTTTGTATATAGGAATATCCCATTTAACACAGAAACCACAACCAGTACAATTGCACATAGCCATAAATTCTGTGCGATATAAGTCCTGCCACCTAAATTTTCAATTATTCTGATAATAAAATCAGGCGCTTCAATGGGTTTCCCGCCTATTATTGAGTCAATAACCGTTCTCAAAACAAGAGGCGAAATCATTGATGCAACGGTAGCCAGCGCTACGCTTATTATCGCTCCGGTATAAAGAAGCAGATTTCCTTTCATAAACTTCCGGAGCAATTTCATTTTGCTCATAAACTAATTACCCCCAAAAATAAACTATAAAATTGTCAAATTCCACTCTGCAAAACGTTCCTTAAAAGGCAGCATCAAATCTTTGATTTTTCGAGGTTTACCTGCGCCAACTTTTCTTTTAACATGTGAATTTTTCAGGAATATTCGCAGCAATGCTTTTTAATATTAACTTTTTGGCAAAAACCGCCTGTTACTATTTACCATGCATTCTGCCGAAAATTCAGACAAGCCGAGCCACGATACCACAGGCAGTTTCAGCACCGCCTGTGACTCAGTTTACCTTATGATTGGAATCTCATAGGAGATAAAATGAAGAAACAGGCCGTGCACAAGTTACATCAAAACTTATTGAGTTTGTAAAGATTCTGTTATTCATTTGCAATCTCATTTGCACGACCTCCTTTCGATTTTTTAACAAAATTTAACCACTAGATTATAGTATAACTGGTGGACAAATAAAAAGCAAACATTTTTTTATTTTGTAATATTTTTGTAACAGAGTCATTGTTGGGACATCCTAAACAACTATTTCTTGCGCTGGTTCCGGTACAACCGTTTATGTGGCCGGGGCACGGTCAACCAAAAGAACCGCACCCCTTGGTCCACACTACGTGCACAATTATTCCGGAACAACAGGCAGCGCTCCCTGTCTCAGCATATTGCTTTCGGCAACAAAACAACCACCTTTAAAATTATACAAGAATCCTTTCAAGGATATTCCTTAGTTCTTCAGTATTTATTGTTGTATTATTGCATGGACCCTCCGGCCTCTGGTTAATAATTGCAATAACCGGTATATCACCGGCATCCAGTATGCCGCTGGTTAATTCCCTCTCGCAGGCCACCGCCAGAACAAGCCCTGGTTTTAAAGTCATTACCAGTTTCCGGGCTGCGGTTCCCCCACTGACTACTTCAACATGAATACCTCTTTCAATGAAAATCTCTGCTATCTCTCCAATTTTGCACCTCCCACAGCGGCGGCAATTTGATATTTTCCCTGTCACTTTGTACAGGCATTCCGAGTTTTGCATACAATGGGGCAGCAAAAGGAGGATTTTATCAGGCGTATATTTTCCCGGGCAGGACCTGACCATAATATTGTTGAGATCTACATAGAACAGGTTCAATGCTTCTACATCCACTTTAAATATGCCGGATACAAAATTGTAGAAAGGCACAAGCACAAAAAGACCGGTTTTCAAAAGCCAGCGGGTGCTTTTATTGATATCCCTGCGGCTATATGCTTTTAAAACACTTATCAAAATTGCAAATAAACCAACAATTGATAAAAGAGAGGCAATAAAAAAAGGCACATTCAAAAAACCGTTTGACCGGCCTGTAAAACTCGTGTGTCCAAAAGCCAACAACAGTGCCGACAGCAATATTATCAGCAAAACAGTATAAAGAATGAATAGCTTGTATCCTTTGCGCAAAAAATCCACCTTGTAAATTTATTTGTGCTTATTTACAATTTTTATTACCGATTTCTTCGTTTCCAGGTTTATAAACTTCACCAGCAGGGATACCCTGTTTTCTTCATTCAACAGGTTCCAATAAAAGTCGGCAACCTGGTCTATGTTGTTAAAAAGCTCCACCATATATGGCTCTCCCTCAAAGGAAGGCAACGGATTTCCGTCCGATTCATAGGTGTGAATCAAATGGCCTGCTCCGGGTAAGGCTTTTGAATATTTAAAATAAAATCTTTTAGTGATGTCAGGGTTATTATCGAGGGATTTTAAAATTGACAGCCTGTAGAGTGTATTTTTGTCATCAAGGTCAATCAATCCTGAAATTCTTGGAGTGAAATTCGGAGCATCCGGTTCAAAAGTCCTGGTATCCAGGGCATCTTCGAAGGTCCCTGTTTTTTCTTTTAAAAAGTTGTAAATAGTATCAGTCTGGTCTCCGTTTGTTACAATATGTTTATTTTCATACTGCCTTACAGGATAATAAATCACCAGGGACGGGTCCTTCAGCCTGGCAGGGTCATAGGCTTCAATTTTAACATTACCGTTTTCTTCGATAAAAACTCTATTCCTGCTGTTCTCACTTCTTCCCATTATCCAGTACACCTGAATCATGTTTTTCGAATCCGGGCTCATTCCAATGATTATCCCTCGTCCGGGATACGAATTTTGAGCCAGTCTGTTCATATTTTTTTTGACAATCTCCATACAGGTCATATTATTCCTCCGATTTTGTTTACTAATTACAAACTATATTATATACTCCAACTTGTCCCATTTCAAATATTTGGTCCGAAAACAGCCAGGATATGCTGTACGATATCGGAACAATTTCTTATATAAACACGTCTTTCTTAAAAGTCGTTATTGACACAAAGATTGTTGAATTGACATAAAATAGTATAATATTAATATGTGCTTAATAAATATGAATTAAGCACATGATTTTTAGAATCCAAATGCGCTAATATCGGGTGAAGAAAGGTAAAAAGCATGAACTTGGGAAAAAAAGGGCCATTGTTTGCAATAAAGCTGGTATTGATAATGCTGCTCCCATTATGGATAACCATGCTTTACATAGGGGTTTATGAAAATCAAAGAGGTTTCAAAAACATATCAATTTTCGAGAACTTGTTAAGGCAACATAAGTATGAAGAAGCAGAAGCCGTTTTCAACCACATGGAACAAGACAATATCGCAGGCAGCGATTTGAAATACAAACTTAAAGAAATAATTGAAGCTGAGTTTTCAAAATTCTCATCAGCTCTTTTGAGGAAGGAGAATTTGGAAACAGTTGCTTATGAAAAACTAGCCGCTTTTGAGAATGAGATCAGTGATTTTATAAATACGGAATTTGAAAAAACAATTGAATTATATATAAATGAACATATTGACTATAATACCGCCTTAAACTATTTTAATTCCATGTCTTTAGCTGGGTTTTCAAATCCGGATGAAAATATTCGCAAAATAAATGAAATCCAGCTTGGAAGAGACCAATTCAATCAAGCGCTTCAGAATATGAACAACGGCAGCTACATTAATGCAATTGCCGGATTTGAAAGTGTACCAAAGAGTGATGTCCATTTTTATTCCAGGTCTCTGGAATACATTGAACAGTGCAGGGAATCAGCGCTGGAGCAGTTTTGTTCCGGAATAGACAGTCTGATTGAAAATAATAACTTTACTGAAGCACGGAAACTGCTTGATGAAGCATTGGGCTTTTTCCCGGACATGAATAGACTGACTGAAAAGAAAGAACTGATAAGCCAACTGGAAAAAGAATGGCAGCAAAAAACACTGGTTGAATACAAAGGAATTGTTGAGCACATATTCTTCCATCCCCTTATTGCATATCCCGAACAGGCTTTTGACAACGATTATCAGGCCCAGGGCTTTGACGATTACTTTGTGACGGTCAAGGAATTCAAAAAGATTCTGGAAAACCTTTATGCCAAGGATTTTATACTGATTGACATTAACACAATGATTGAGGAAGTTGAGGAAAACGGCGAAACCGTTGTTAAAAGAAAAAAGCTGTTCCTGCCCGAGGGCAAGAAACCGCTGGTTATTTCAATAGATGATATGAACTACTATGAATACATGATAGGAAATGGAATGGTTCACAAACTTGTTATAACTGACGAAGGGAAAGTTGCCACCCTTACAGAACAAAACGGTGAAAAAATTATATCTTATGATAACGACATTGTCCCTATTCTTGATGAATTTGTACTTGAGCACCCTGATTTTTCCTTTAACGGTGCCAAGGGCATCATTGCGCTGACTGGTTATGAAGGAGTATTGGGATACAGGACCCATAAAGACTCTCCCAATCGCGAGGAGGAGCAAAAAGCCGTCCTCCCCTTGATACAAAAATTAAAGGAGACCGGTTGGACCTTCGCATGTCATGGCTACGGACACCTGGATGCAGCATCGATAAAATATGAGACTCTTGAAAGGGATACCAACCGCTGGATAGAAGAGGTTGAGTCCCTGTTAGGGAAAACCCAGGTATATATTTATCCCTTCGGCAGCAGCGTAAAATATAACGAAAACAAGTTCAACATGCTTTACGATAAAGGCTTTCGCATTTTTTGCGCTGTCGGCCCCACATCATATACCCAGTACAGGGCAAAGGGCCTTCTTCTTGACAGGCGCCACATGGACGGCATAGCATTCAGGTATCAAAAGGAAACTCTTCTCGACCTTTTTGACCCCGATGAAATAATGGATGAAGCAAGACCATAAATCGGGACAGTGGGGCAGGTACCTTGTCCCTCTTTTGTTCCCTGGTCCCACATAAATGGAACCAGAAATAAAATGCCACCACTTTTATATTTCATGAACAACCATCTCTGATACAGCAGTACAGCATCGGCAAGGAAACCTGCCAGTATAAAATGCCTTGTCATCTAAGTAATTCCGCGAACTCGCTTCGCTCAAACACGCGGACATTACTAAGATTCCAAGACATTTTATACTGTGTTTTCCTAAGCCTTGCTGTAAAAGCTGTATCAGAGATGTTGTTCACGAAATAATTACCTGAGACGCAGGGTGAGGTATCCTGTCCCAACTGTTGTCTATTTTTTAACAAAGTTATTGTATACAAATACATATCTGTTGTATAATGTTAATATTATAATTCTCCGCGGTAACAATTCTTGTTTTTCGGGGAAGAATTTTAACAAGCCGGGAACATGCTTATTTTGTTCCGAATATTTAAATGACTTGTATGATTTCATCTTGGGCATTAAACAACGTGAATTTATGCATATTTATAAAGCAGGAGGTATAAAAATGAAAAGAATATACAATTTTGCAGCAGGTCCTTCCATGCTGCCTTTATCGGTGTTGGAAAAAGCGCAGGCGGAATTGCTGGACTATAACGGCACAGGCATGTCGGTCATGGAGATGAGCCATCGCTCAAAGGCATATGAGGCAATCATTAATAAAGCAGAAGAGCTTATGCGTGAAATCATGGAAATACCTGAAAATTACAAGGTCTTATTCTTGCAGGGCGGAGCTTCCACCCAATTTGCCATGGTTCCCTTGAACCTGCTTAATAAAAGCAAAAAGGCAGACTATATAGTAACAGGATACTTTGCCAAAAAGGCCATGCAGGAGGCAAAACGATACGGAGAAATCAATGTACCGGCATCTTCAGAAGACCAAAACTTCTCTTATATTCCCGAGCTTGACAAAAGCAGGCTTACACCAGACGCGGATTATGTGCACATCACAACAAATAATACAATTTTCGGGACACGGTACACAACTCTGCCCGATACAGGTGATGTACCCCTTGTGGCAGACATGTCCTCCAATATTCTTTCACAGGCATACGATGTGAAAAAGTTGGGTCTTATATATGCAGGAGCTCAAAAGAACCTTGGTCCTTCAGGCACAACGGTTGTAATAGTACGTGAGGATTTGATCGGAAACGCAATGGATTTTACTCCTACAATGCTGAACTATAAAATTCATGCGGAAGCAGGCTCAATGTACAATACTCCTCCGACATACGGGATATATATTCTAAAGCTTGTTCTTGAATGGGTAAAGGAACAAGGAGGAGTAAAGGAACTCCAAAAAATAAATGAAAAGAAAGCAGCCCTTTTGTATGACTATCTTGATAATTCAAAATTATACAAACCCACTGCGGCAAAAAAAGACCGCTCATTGATGAATGTTACTTTCAGGCTGCCAAATGATGAGCTGACTGATAAATTTGTCAAAGAGGCAAGCGCTGTTGGGCTGGGATCATTAAAAGGCCACAGGCTTGTAGGCGGAATAAGGGCAAGCATATATAATGCAATGCCGTATGAAGCGGTAAAAACACTGGTTGAATTTATGGAGAAGTTTGAAAAGGAAAATTCATAATAAATTTAAAAACTTAAGGCTGGACACCGGCCAAAAACGCATAACCATAAATGCTGACCGTATTATTCAAAAAAACCAAATACAGCAAGATTTGAAGAATGCATTTAAAAAGCTATGCAGTTTAAAACCACTGCATAGCTTTTATTATACATAAATCAAATTGAATATTACTTCTTAAAAACTTGCTCAAATACATTCCTGACCATCGGGACTACATAATGGCTTCCGCCTCTTCCCTGAACCTTTTCAACCATTGCAAGCACCAGAAGTTCCGGTTCGTCGGTATTAACTGCAGCAAACCAGCCCAGTTCATCTCCCCCGACAGATCCGCCGCCTTTGAGCTCGCCTGTACCTGTTTTGGCAGCCAGGCTTAGCCCTTCAATGTATGCCTCATGGCCGGTACCTTCCGGATTTAGTACAACCTGCTTCAAGCAGTCGAGAATGGTATCAGCTGTTTCCTTTGAGAATGCATTTTGCTTCCAGATTTCTCCCTTGTACCCTTCCACATTTTTAATATATGGAAGTGGAATATTCCCTTCGTTTACAAAGGAACTCAAAATTGCCGCAAGATGCACAGGATTTACAAGAATTTCACCCTGTCCGTATCCACTGTCAGCAAGCTGGATTTCACTTTTTACAACTCCGTCTCCGTCAAACTGCGACTTGTTAAGAGTAAAATCAAATGGCAGCTGTTCCCCGAAACCAAACTTTTCAACTCCTTCAAGCATTTTTTCGTTTCCGATTTCCAATGCCAGCTGGGCAAAAAAGATATTATCGGAATAAACAAGTGCCTTTTCGAGATTTGAAGGATTCGGGTACTCGGAGACTCTTTTTACATAGTATCCGCCCCAGCCGGCATGCCTCTGCCACCTCAATCCCTCTATGGTTTTCTCGGTTTCAGGAGTAATTACACCGTTTTCCAGGGCGATTGCTGCTGTTACAGGCTTGAATATGGAGCCCGGGCAGAAAGTTGCCTGTAAACGGTTGAACAAAGGACGGCCGGGGTTGTTGGACAATTCGTTCCATTCGCCTCCCGAAAAACCTGTTACAAACTTGTTGGGGTCATATGCCGGAGTGCTTACTAAGGCAAGGACCTCTCCCGTCTTTGGGTTAATGGCTACACCCGTTCCCCAGTCTTCTTTAAGCTGTTCATAAAGGGCTGCCTGCACTTCGGTGTCAATAGTCAGCTGTACATCCTCACCGTTTTGTGCTTCTTTTCTTGCAAGCACCTTTTTGCTGTAACCATGGCTGTCAGCGATATATATTTCGCAACCGTGTCTAGGTCTTAATTGCTCCTCGTATGCGAGCTCCAGCCCAGTTCTTCCCACATATTCATCCTTCATGTAACCTTTTTTAACATCCTCTTCATTAACCACCTGAACATATCCTGTCAGGTGGGCTGCCATTTCTTTAAGAGGATAAGCCCTGACTTCCGAGGTCTGTATCATTACACCCGGAATTTGATTCAGCATGTTTATTTTCTCCGTCTCTTCAGACGGTATTTCCTTAATAGGAACGAACATATATGGTCTTACATATGAAGCATTTAGCTTCCTGTCGATGTCCTCAACCGTTGTCTCCAAAATTTGCGCCACCGTTTTCTTGATTTCTGTAGCATCTTCAGGCAACCTTTCAGGTACAAGACCCACGTTGGCCAACTTTCCGTTTATTGCAAGGGGAAGCCCGTTCCTGTCCATTATTTCTCCCCGTTTTCCTTTCAATACCCTGATTGCCACGGTATCTCCTTCAGCAAGATCCGGGAAAATCATTCTTGTAGTCCATTCCACCTTCCAGACTCCCTGGGAATTTTTCAGCATGGGAGCATTTGACTCATAGCTTATTTCGCCTGCTATTGTCTGAATTGTAACCTTATATGGAACTACTGCACGATTTTTATCTACTGGGTCGTTTACAACCGGTGGAACAACCTCGGCAACCGTTATCGAAACATCCAGCCGTTCATGAATATCCGTGTACTTTTGTATAAAATTCTCCGAAGTAATCTTGCTTTTGGGAAAATCAGCCAGCATATCGTACATTTTAGCGAATTCATTGTTGACCCAGTAGTCAAGATATAATCTAAAAGCATCTTCAGGCTTTCCGGAGGCAGTCACCGTACCTGAATCACCTTTTGTTGTGGTACTTGTGCCATCCCCGTTATTTCCCGAAGTCTCCCGGCCTGAACTTTGTCCGGTGCCGGTTGTCTGGTTTGGCTTGGTTGCGTCAGACTCTTTGTCATCTCCGCACCCGGCCATAAGAAACAGCATTGAAATACATAATATAACGCATAAAGCCTTTTTCAAAATTCTACACCCCTTTTTACAACCGCAAGCTGAATTTGCACAATCAAGCAATCACAGCATGTACCTGTATGGACAGTCTTGATAAATGCAAACCAATCCGCAAACATGACGCATATTGCACTTGTGGTCAACCCAACTTGCATTTTGGGAATAATCTTGCTCAAAATTACCGTACAATAAAAATGATTGTCTCTCAAAAGCCGCCTGGCAACCCTCAAGAAAGACAATCATATTATACCATACTCAAGCCTTTTACTGCAAATAATACCCTTCTTTGCCTGCTCCACCCCGGTGGTTTTGTACAATTCTATATAAAATGAATGTGTGCAGAAATATAACAATTGGCTTTGTTTTAACAGAAAACCAGGTAAGATGAAGGCAAAAATGCGTGAAAAAAACAGGACGTTTTTTTAGCTTTTTTAAGCCAGGGATGGCGAGTAAAAAGCGGTAGCATTTTTGCCTTCAGCGAACCGTTGGTTTTCTCAAAACAATAGCCTTGTTATATTCTGCACACATTCATTTTAGATTGTTATATTTCTGCACACATTGCATCAATCTAATGCAGTTCCACTAATTCCACTCAAGTCTGAGTTTTATTTCCTCCAGGAACTCCCTGGTGTTAACCGCTTTTTTGTCAGGCAGTTCGGAAAGTATATAAAGATCCTTTGTCATAATACCGCTCTCTATTGTCTTAAGAGCAGCCGCTTCAAGATTCTTTGCAAAGCTTGCAAGCTCATTATTACCGTCCAGTTCTCCACGCTTCTTCAGTGCCCCGGTCCATGCAAACAGTGTCGCAATCGAGTTTGTGGATGTTTCTTCACCTTTCAGGTGCTTGTAGTAATGTCTTGTAACCGTACCATGGGCGGCCTCATATTCATAGTGTCCTTCAGGAGACACAAGAACCGATGTCATCATGGCAAGGCTTCCAAAGGCTGTAGCTACCATATCCGACATGACGTCGCCGTCATAATTCTTGCAAGCCCATATCATTCCGCCTTCGGACCTTATAATGCGGGCAACCGCATCATCTATCAAAGTATAAAAATACTCAATTCCTGCCTTCTCGAACTTTTCCCTATATTCAGTCTCGTACATTTCCTTAAAAATATCCATAAACCTGTGGTCATAGATTTTGGATATGGTCTGCTTGGATGAAAACCACAGATCCTGCTTTTGGTCAAGAGCATAGTTGAAGCATGCCCTGGCAAAACTCTTGATGGATTTGTCGGTGTTATGCATTCCCATTACAATGCCAGGTCCGTCAAACTCGTGAATTGTCTGTCTTGAAATTTCACTTCCGTCCTCAGATGTGAAAACCAGTTCAGCTTTTCCAGCCTTCCCATTACTGTATTCCACACTTTTATAAATATCCCCGTAAGCATGTCTTGCAATGGTTATAGGCTTTTTCCACGTGCTTACATAAGGCCTGATACCCTCCACAAGAATCGGAGCCCTGAAAACCGTACCGTCCAGAATTGCCCTGATTGTCGCATTGGGGCTTTTCCACATTTTTTTAAGATTGTATTCTTTGATTCTTCCCGCATCAGGAGTAATCGTTGCGCATTTTACTCCCACACCGTACTTCTTTATGGCATTGGCTGCATCAACTGTAATCTGGTCATTGGTCCTGTCTCTTTCCGGAAGCCCAAGATCATAATATTCTGTCTTTAAATCCAGATAAGGGCTAATAAGAATGTCCTTCAGCATTTGCCATATTATTCTTGTCATCTCATCCCCATCTATTTCCACCAGGGGCACATTCATTTTTATTTTGTTATTCATGCTAATCTCCTTCCAAAAGCTGCTTTTTTTAAACAAGCCTTCACCCTGAGTGACTAAAAGCCAAGGGCTTTCGGCCGGGTTTTGCAAAGTTAATCTTTATACTGCAAAAGAGTGCGAATCAAAGTCCGGGTTTGATTTAACATTCCGTTAAAATTCTGATGACAGGCTTTGATTATCATCTTATGTCGTATCTAAAGTGTTATACTAATAATCCTTGTTATTTATGATAAAAAATATTCTCATCATTTACAAGGTTCAGCATTTTTACAGTAGCTTTGATAGCCGATGCCGTCTGGTCCGAATCAAGACCCCTTGTCTTAAACACCCTGCCTTCGTACTGCCAGGATATTGTTGTCTCAACCAGGGCATTGGTATTGCCTCCGGGAGGTATTACCACGGCATAGTCAACAAGGCTTGGAAGCTTTCTGCCAAGCTTGTTGTAAACTTTCGTCAAAGCTTTCATGAAGGCATCGTATTGACCGTCACCGGTAGAGGTTTCTTCGTAAACCTCCCCTTCTATTTCAATGCTTAAAGTAGCTACAGGACACAACTCCTTGGCATGGCATATATAATAATTCTTTATTGATATCTTGCCGCCAATCAAATGGTTCTTCAGAACATCAGAAATAATGTAGGGAAGGTCCTCTGTTGTAATATACTCCTTTTTATCTCCCAGCTCAACAATCCTTTGAGTAATTTTTTCAACAGCTTCCTTGTCAAGGTGTATTCCAAGCTCCTCAAGGTTTTTAACAACACTGGCCTTGCCCGACGTCTTGCCTAGGGCATAATGTCTTGTTCGGCCAAATCGTTCCGGCTCCAGCCTGTTAAAGTACAATTTGCCCTTTGAATCACCATCGGCATGTACACCGCAGCATTGGGTAAACACATTTTCTCCAATAATGGGCTTGTTGCTTGGAATTCTCATGCCCGAAAATGCTTCTACAATTTTGCTTATTGTTATAAGCTTTTTCTCATCGATATTCAGCTTTACATTCAAATGGTCGTTTAGAGAGGCTGCCACGCTCGACAATGCCGCATTGCCTGTTCTTTCCCCGAGGCCGTTGACAGTAGTATGAATACCCTGAACTCCCGCTTTGACCGCCATAAGAGAATTTGCCACAGCCAGGTCATAATCATTATGGGCGTGAAAATCAAACTTAAGGTCTGGAAATCTCTTAATCATTTCGCTGCAATATTCAAAAGTCTCATCCGGATTTAGAATTCCAAGGGTATCAGGCAGCATGAACCGTTCGATTTTTTCACCTTTTAATTTTTCAACCATGTTAAATACATAGTCTTTTGAATTTTTCATGCCACCGGACCAGTCTTCAAGGTAAACATTCACTTCGATGCCCATTTCACAGGCCTTTGCTATTACCTTTTTAATATCGGCAATATGTTCTTCCGGCGTTTTGCCAAGCTGGGTGGTAACATGCTTCAGTGAGCCTTTGCAAAGCAGGTTGAGCACTCTGGCACCTGCTTCATATATCCATTCCAGGGACCTTGTTCCGTCAACAAAGCCCAGCACTTCCACCTTATCCAGCAAACCTTTGTGGTGTGCCCATTCGGTTATTCTCTTAACGGACCACATCTCTCCCTGGGAAACTCTTGCAGAGCCCACTTCAATACGATCCACTTTTACTTCTTCCAGCAGCATTCTGGCAATATTAAATTTTTCACTATCGGTAAAAGATACACCCGGGGTTTGTTCCCCGTCTCTCAAGGTGGTATCCATTATTTCGAGCTTCATTCATATCCTCCCGCATCAATAACGACTTATTACAGTTTTTATAGAATAATATGTTCATGTATTAAAAAAAGTACAATTTAACAAGTTATAATTATAAGTGATTTTATTACAAAGTTTTCTTCAAGTCAATAAAAATGTGCAGCTAAAGGTTACTTAAGACAGCACGGATAATAATAAGATTCCAGGCATTTTGAACTGCGCTTCAATGAACTTCGCTGTATATAGCAGTTTCAGAGCTGATTATTAATGAAATAAGAAGTCTGAATTTTATATCAATTCTAGAAAAAAAGTCTGGAAATGAATGAAATGCTTTTCCTTATACGGATAACGGGACTGAAAATAATCTCTGATGCTCCTTTCCTTCCGGTAAAGACAGAAAACATCACCGATGCAAGAATAAGAATGCAGCCTGCCACGGCAGCAGCACTTTCCAGTCTTTCACCAATAAAGATGAATGCAAAAATTGAAGCGAAAACAGGTTCAAGAGTGTATATAAGAGTGGCTCTTTCAGGATTTACAATGCAAAGGGCCGAGTTTTGAATCAATATCGTTGCTATCGCTATAAAAATACTTATCCCGCTTAAGGCTAAAGGTATCGGGGATAAAAAGGAATTGAGCCTTGATGTTCCTTTCTCAAAGCAAGCCATAAGTATAAAAAATATCACAGTATTCATTGCATGATGAATTACAGTCAATTGTTTTGAGTCAATTTTATCAGAATTTATATTCGTGGCTACCATAAACAATGAGAAAAACAATGCATTCACGAGTGCAAACAAATCACCAGGATTTATATGAAATCCCTTCAATTCGGTTGTAAGCAGAAAAAGTCCGGGGAGTGCAGTCAATGAGCCTGCAACCACTTTCTTTTCGGGCAATTTCTTCAGCAGCACACACATCAATACCGGAGTGATAAGCACGGAAGTCTGAACAATAAATGCCGTATTGGAACTGCTTGTGGCGCCAAGGGCCAACATGCAAAATATATTGCTCACAGTGGAAAATGAATTGATGAAAATACCCCAAAGGAGGGATTTCCTGCTTATATGCCTCATTGACTTGTAAAATGCAATCCCGGTGCATATTGCTCCCCCAAGAGAACAAATAAACAAAATGGAAAACCTGGGGAGATATCCAAGAAGCATTTTGTTCCATACATAATGGGAGCCCCACAATATGGCGTTCAACAGTAAAAACATATTAACATTGCTTCGTTTGATTGCTGACATTTATGTTCACCTTCCCTGATTCCCGCAAAGCTTCCGCAAAATCACCCTTAAAATATGATTCTCCTAGGTCCGGACAGCAAATTTTTCCTTCCAATTACAGTATACTCACATTTATTGCAAATAATATTGCATATATTGCTATGAATATTGCACAAAATGCTATATAATATATTCAGATTGGTGAATATTTTCAGGGGCAGGGAATTTGTATGAGAAATGAAAGCCAGGTCAAAAAGGGTTACCTGAACGAAGATTTCCGGCTTTTTCACTTAAGGGACAAGAAGGACCTTCAGTTTGAATATCATTTTCACGATTTCAACAAATTAATAATTTTCTACAGTGGAAACGTTACCTACCATATCGAAGGAAAAGCCTACAAGCTGAAGCCATATGATATTTTGCTGGTCAGCACCAGCGAAGTGCATTTACCGGTTATAGATTCCTCTGAAGTATATGACAGAATGGTAATCTATATCAATCCCTTGTTTCTGCAAAAACATAAAAGTGATGATTGCGACCTGGATGAGTGTTTCAAGATTGCTGCCAGGGAGCATAGAAATCTGATTCGCCCGGGGACCGCCTGGTTCAGCAATATAAGCAGTCTTGTTTCAAAACTGGAGGAAGCGGTAAACAGCAGGGAGTTTGGAAGCAGGATACTCAGCAACGCTTATTTTATTGCCCTCCTTGTTCATATCAACCGTCTGTTGCTTGCCAGGGATGTGATTAATACCGCTGAGGATGTTACTTATGATGAGATTACTCAAAAAGCAATCAAGTACATAAATGATAACCTGACCGGGGATCTGTCAATTGACAATATCGCCAACCGTTTGTTCATAAGCAAGTCTTATCTTATGCACAAGTTTAAGGAGTCTACGGGCTTTACCGTTTACAGCTATATTCTGAAAAAGAGGCTTATCCGGGCAAAGGGGCTTATAGATCAGGGGCTTCCGGCCATTAATGCCTGCATGGAGTGCGGCTTCAACGATTACGCAAGTTTCATAAGGGCATTCAAAAGAGAATTTGGCCTTCCGCCAAAAACATACTACAAGGATTCAAAGTTGTTTAAAAAGGAGTATGAAGAAAAGAAGCATTATAAGTAAGGTTAATCCTGCTTTGAATGAATGATCATTCTAGTCAGCACTTCTGCAATAAGCAAGAAATGCAAGTGTAAATCAAGAAATGTATGCGTAAATGAACTGCATTGAGAAAATGAAATGTATGCAGAACAATAACAAATGGCTTTATTTTGTTAGAAAACCAGGTGAGATGAAGGTAAAAATGCGTGAAAAAAACAGGATGTTTTTTTAGCTTTTTCGAGCCACGGAGGGCGAGCAAAAGCGGTAGCATTTTTGCTTTCAGCAAACCGTCGGTTTTCTCAAAATAAGAGCCTTGTTCTAGAAAAGCTCGGGGGCATCGAGCCCCTCTCGCTTTTGGCTGGATTTGCTTCGCAAATAGCCCTGTTCTGCATACATTTCATTTTCTACATAAGTTCATTTTAACCCCAGCTTCTGCTTTCCCTGCAGCAACAATGTTTGCATCCATGCCTAATATACCCTTTATTACAATATCTCCGATTTTGACAGGAGCAGATACCGAGCAACTGTTTATCTCCCGCATGCAATCAAAAATCTTCCCTTTTGGAACCAGCCTGTCGGACTTTACAGGAAGCAAGGGCTCATCTCCGCCTATAAGCCGAACCGTACCGGTCAGTGTCCTTACCGGGTTGGTACACTCCTCAACTGCATATTCAGCCCCTTTTTTGCATTTGTTTCCAAAGACGCGTAAGATGCGTCCTTCAGATAACATGACACAGATACTGCAACCCAGGGGGCACGCAATACATGTCAACTTTCTTTCAGTTGTGTTATTCAATTTATCATCCAATTTGGTCAACTCCTTTTATTGCTGTTATTCCAGAATCGATTCTTTTGATTGTCTTATTTCCACCGCCTTGTTTCTCCCTCTATTCAGGTTTAGGCAAACTGCTTGTAGAAAGCATATTTTTTATTTACTCCACCAACTATTCCTCAACTTCTTCAACTGCCATACCCCTATAATGCTCTCTTTCGGTCAGCACTTTTCCACCCTTATTCTTATCTCCTTCAAATCCTCCCGCCCGGAAAAAAAATCTCGTTTCAGAGTCACACTCTCCATTTCTCCCGGAACAACCCTGGGTCTTCTTTTTTTAAGAGCCACTTCAGCTTCGCTTTCAACTACAATATTAATGTTTTCATATATTCCATTCACCCTGAAATGGACAACCACATCATCCTTTACCGGACACCTCACAATATGGGGCACAACATATCGTATCCCGGCACCGGGGGAGATTTTCACATCATAAGCATTGTCATGGTTGTGTTTTTGCAAAAGCCACCCGGCTGCATATTTCCCTGCCCGCCTGGATTCTTCCGTAACATTGTCAACCAGGTCATTTACATGAAGCACATTTCCACAGGCGTAAATTCCTTCCACAGATGTTCTCATGAAATTATCCACTATTGGCCCGTTGGTCAGGGGATCCAACTTTACCCCTGCACTTAGGGACAACTCATTTTCTGGGATAAGTCCCACCGAGAGAAGCACGGTATCACACTCCACAAATTTTTCGGTACCAGGTACAGGCCTCCGCTCACTGTCAACTTCCGCCATGGTAACTCCCGTTACCCGTTTATTACCATGGATTTTGACAACGGTATGTGAAAGCACAAGGGGTATGTCAAAGTCATCCAGGCATTGTACAATGTTTCTTTTGAGCCCCCCCGGGTACGGGAGTATTTCACATACCATAACAACCCTGGCTCCCTCCAATGTAAGCCTCCTGGCCATGATAAGCCCGATGTCGCCGGAGCCCAGTATAAAAACCTTCCTTCCGGGCAAATAACCTTCAATGTTTACATATCTTTGGGCTGTACCTGCCGTAAATATTCCCGCAGGCCGTGTCCCCGGTATGTTCAAGGCTCCCCTGGTACGTTCCCTGCAGCCCATGGCCAGAATAATAGCTTTGGCCTTAATCTTTGTCAAACCGTCAACACTGTTTATATAAGTTATCTCCTTGTTTTCATTTATATCAAGGACCATTGTGTCAACCTTGCTTTTTATGCCCAGGTTCTCTACTTCTTCTTTAAATCTTTCGGCATATTCGGGTCCGGTGAGCTCCTCGCCAAATATATGGAGTCCGAATCCGTTATGTATGCACTGCCTTAAAATACCACCAAGTTTCTTTTCCCTTTCAATAATCAGCACATCATTTATTCCATTTTTATACGCCTCAATGGCAGCCGCCATTCCTGCCGGACCTCCGCCAATTACCACCAGGTCTGCCTGTGTCATAAGCTCTACCTCCATTTTCAAACTCACATTTGTTGGTGCACTTGTTGCCCCTTGGCTTCTCCTTTTGCGGTTGCAGATGCGGAAATACCTGACAACACGCAATTCTTGCCCTTATTGCCCCCGCATCTTATGTATTTTTACCTGCTTCAATTTCCCCGCCAGGATTTCCGAATTTTCTCCCATCTTGGTCACTTCATGCATTGGTATGCCTAATTCCCGGGATAGTATCTCAACCACCCTGGGAGAGCAGAAACCACCCTGGCATCTTCCCATGCCGGCCCTGGTTCTTCTTTTTACAGCATCAAGAGTTTTTGCCCCGCAGGGTCTGTGTATGCTTTCAACAATCTCTCCTTCAGTCACCTTTTCGCACCGGCAGACAATCCTGCCAAATCCCGGGTCCTTTTTGATCAGGGCATTCAGTTCTTCCGCTTTCATTGTACGTGTGCAGATGGCAGGCTTTCGTACCGGATTGAAATTTTCTTTTTTATTCAGGGCAAACCCCTGCTCCTTTAAAATACCTGCCACATATGGCCCTGTTGCAGGAGCTGCAGTAAGTCCGGGAGATTCAATACCGGCCACATTTATAAACCTTTGATTTTTCTTTGACACACCAATGATAAAGTCTCCTCCGGTTGGCCTTGCCCTAAGTCCTGAAAAGGAAGTGACAACTTCTCTGTAATTGATTCCAGGTACTGATTTTCGGGCTTTTTCCATTACCTCCCTCAAGCCTTCAAGGGTGGTGCCGGCATCCTCCTTATCATCAATATCCTCAGCATTTGGTCCTACCAACAAATTCCCGTCAACCGTAGGCGTAACCAGTATGCCTTTCCCTTTGTCATTGGGAACCTGAAAAACGACCCGGTTCACAATTCCGCCCTGGCTTTTGTCCAAAAGCAGATATTCACCTTTCCTCGGATGTATGGAAAAACTGTTGTCGCCAATCATCCCGGCGATTTTGTCTGCGTACAGGCCTGCTGCATTCACCACAAAACGGGCGAACAATTTTCCCCGGTTCGTAGAAACTTCAAACAAATCACCGGCAAATGCAATACCCGTTACTTCAGTTTCAAGTTTTACCTCTACTCCGTTCTCCACCGCATTTTCCACCGCTCCTATGGTCAATTCATAAGGGCAGACAATTCCCGCTGTTGGAGCATACAATGCAGCCGTCGCATCGGCGCTAATGGAAGGCTCAATTTTCTGGAGCGTGTCCTTTGCAATTATTTCAAGACCTTTTACACCGTTAATCCTGCCGCGTTCCATCAGGTTCCCGAGCAATTCAGCTTCGGATTCTGAAAACGCCACCACTAAAGAACCAGTATTTTTATAAGGGACACCCAGTTCTTCAGCGACCCCGGGCATCAGCAAATTTCCTTCCACGTTAAGCCTTGCCTTCAGGCTTCCCGGCTCGGCATCATACCCGGCGTGAACTATTGCACTGTTGGCTTTGCTGCTTCCCATGGCAACATCCGCTTCCTTTTCAACCAGACACACAGAAGCCTCATATTTTGACAATTCCCTCGCAATAAAGGCACCTGTCACACCTGCACCTATAATAACTACATCATAAAAAGCCGCTTCCTCAGTTTTATTGACCCGCACCTTTGATTTTTTATCAGTCATACTCTCCTCCTTGCCGGATATAAGGTGTTTTTGATTCACCGGCTGCGCTGACATGTGCAATCGGGGCATTAGCCTTCCTCCTGCCGTATATAATATGTTTTAGATTTGCTGCAGCACTCTCTCAAACAAGCTTCAACGATAAAAACACCAAATAAAAAAAGCCACACCAAAACAGATGCTTTAAAAAGCTGCTATTTTAATGTGACTCCAATTCTCCACACATTAATTATATTTAATTTTTATTTGCATGTAATTGATACCCAATCACATGTAATTTAAATCACGCTTATATTATATAAAGAACTTTCCCGGATGTAAAGCCCGGTGATCTCATGAGCTCCATAATTCAATTTTGCCCGTGGATGCCCCTATGGCTCCCGACTTTATTATTTCTATAATATCCTGCTTGCTTTCTATCAACCCGCCTGCAATAACAGGCAGTGTCAGCCGTGATGTTATCTTTTTAAGTATGGAAGGCATAATGGCCGGCATTACCTCAATCATATCAGGACATACCGTTCCGGCAGTCTTTATTGCAGTTTCAAAAGACTGGCTGTCCACGAGAAAAAACCTCTGGATTGTAAACATGCCCTTATCTCTGGCAAGCTTAATAAAATTGCTCCTGGTGGTGATAATTCCGTCGGGCTTTATTATTTCCACAATGTAGTCCAGAGCCTTTTGGTCCCTTCCAAGCCCCTCAAGAAAGTCAATGTGTATCAGGGCGCTTTTTCCTCTGCTCTTTATACGGTCGACCAACCCGGATATATTGAAAATGTTCGCATGGAGCAAAAAGACTGTTGTTACCTGGGAGGAAAGTGCAGCATCCAAATCCTTCTCTTCCCTCACTGCTGCAATAATAGGATTCTGCACTATCCTGTCAATCACCATGTTTTTCATAACAAACCGGCTTCCTATTTCTTTTTTAATTTATACTCCCTGCCATCCTCATCAATTACCGTCAGATTTTCAAGCTGCTGTTTCAAATTATTTCTGAAAAGGGCTGCATATTCCTTCCTCAAGGCTTCCTGCTCCCTGAGTTCCTCCACGGTAAGTCCTGATGTTTTGGATTTCCGGTATAACTCATTAATTCTATCAATTTTCAAAGGGTCCATCTGCCAATTCCTTTCAATGGATGCACATATTTGCTCTGTCTTGAATGATTCCCGGTCAAAAGTCTCCTGTCATATCCTTTCAGTATTGATTTATTATAACCGCCAACAAATCTAATGGTAATGACAATAAGACATCTACTCATCAATATTATTGGTACCTTTTTTCAATTTCAACCTTAGTTAATTTTGCTTGAACCTAGGTGTATTTTGCTTGAACTTTGAACAATCAACCACACTTTGAATAACCGCAGTTCCTGCAAATGACACATCCACCCTCATGTTCCAGCTTCTCTCCGCATTCCGGGCAGTTTCCCGGCTTTCCCGGGGAATGCATGCTGTTTTTGCATACGGCCTTCATTGAGCATAGGGAGCAGTTGTAAATGCAACTGTGCTTTTCAATTTTTGAAGTATTTTTTTCTACGGCAATTTCATCACTTACTTCATTATCCCCGTTTCCATCCCCGTTCTTAATCATTGCAACCTTTTGTATTACTCGGGCAATTGCATCCGGACATGATAAAACCTTAAGCCCCTTCTGCCTTATTGTGGAATGGCAGCGTATACCCTTCAATTGCTCTACTATGGCCTGGGCATCTATCCCGGAGCGCAAAGCTATTGAAATAAGCCTGCTGGTTGCCTCGGACTGGGACGGACATCCGCCGGCCCTGCCCAGGTTTGTAAATACCTCGCATATACCTTCCTTATCATAATTGACAGTTATGTAAAGGTTGCCGCATCCGATTTTTACCTTCTCAGTCAACCCGGTTGTTACATCCGGTCTTGGTCTTGGAGTTACTCCGCCTTGTTGCGGCATTACCGGCTTTTCTTCCCTGCCCTTTACCGAATCTATATTAAGCACCTGCGCATCACGGCTTCCGTCCCTGTAAATGGTCACACCTTTGCAGTATAACTTGTAAGCCTGCACAAATACGGCCTTAACATCTTCCCTGGTGGCGCTGTTGGGAAGGTTTACTGTTTTAGAAACCGCGTTATCGGTAAATTTCTGGAATGCCGCCTGCATCTTGACATGCCATTCAGGGGACACATCATGGGCAGTTACAAAGACTTCTTTTATATGGTCCGGTATTTCATCAAATCCCCTGATGGAACCTTTCCTGGCTATTTTTTTCATCAGCTCTTCACTGTAGAATCCCTCTTTTTTAGCCACCTCGAGGAAAATAGGGTTGACTTCAACCAGTTCGTCATTATCCATGACATTCCGGATGAAGGATATTGCAAATAATGGCTCAATTCCGCTTGATGCCCCTGCAATTATGCTTATTGTACCGGTAGGTGCAATTGTGGTTGTTGTGGCATTTCGAATTTTAATGCCAAGGTCCTTGTATATGCTTTTATCAAAATATTTGAAACAGCCTTTCTTCTCAGCAATTTCAATTGATGCCTTTTTGGACTCATCCTGGATGAAGTGCATGACTTTCTCGGCAAGCTCGATAGCCTCTGCTGAATTATAAGGTATTCCAAGCCTTAAGAGCACATCTGCCCAACCCATAACACCAAGGCCGATTTTTCTTGTGCCAATTGTCATTTCCCTGATCTCAGGAAGAGGATAATTGTTCACATCAATAACATTATCCAAAAAATGAACGGCTTTTCTTACAACCTCTCTCAACTTGTCAAAATCGAACTTTGGTTCTTCGTCCTCGCAACTAATCATCTTATTCAGGTTAATAGAACCTAAATTGCATGCTTCATATGGAAGAAGGGGTTGCTCGCCGCATGGATTGGTCGACTCGATTTCTCCCAATTCGGGAGTCACATTGTCTTTATTCAACCGGTCCAGGAATATTATTCCGGGTTCACCGTTCAACCATGCCATTTCAACTATAAGCTCGAAAACTTCCCGCGCGCTAAGCCTTCCGACCACCTTTTTGGTATGGGGATCCACCAGTTCATACTCCTTGTCGTCCCTTACCGCTTCCATGAATTTTTCAGTTATTCCTACACTTATATTAAAATTGGTGATGTCACTGTTCTCTTTCTTGCAGGTAATAAAATCCAATATATCAGGATGGTCAACCCGCAGGATGCCCATATTGGCCCCGCGCCGTGTTCCTCCCTGTTTGACGGCTTCAGTGGCTGAATTGAAAACCTTCATAAAACTAACCGGTCCGCTGGCCACTCCGCCGGTTGAATTTACCGATGAGCCCTTCGGTCTGAGGCGTGAAAAACTGAATCCCGTTCCCCCGCCACTTTTATGTATCAGTGCCGCATGCTTTATACTGTCAAATATCCCTTCCATGCTGTCTTCCACAGGAAGCACAAAGCAAGCGCTAAGCTGCCCCAAAGGACGGCCTGCATTCATCAGGGTAGGTGAATTTGGTATGAATTCAAGGTTCTTCATCAGGTTAAAAAATTCTTCTTCAATTTCGCTAAGCTGTTCAGGCGAAACATAATCCTTATCTGCCAGGGCAACAGCCTTTGCCACCCTTCTGAACATTCCGTCGGCATCTTCGATAGGCTTCCCTGATTCATCCTTTATAAAATATCTCTTCTCCAAAACTTTTATGGCGTTGGCAGTAAGCATTAAACAAACCTCCTGTATCAGGTACGGGGAAAAGCATAAAAAAGGCAGCTCTCAAAAAATACCCGGCAGCCTCATACCTCATACCTTCATTCTGATGTGAATATTTATTTGATTCAATATTTTGTGGATAAAAAAATTTCCTATACAGTATATTGTATCATTTTTGCCTGTTTAGTCAATATACAACAAAAAAATTCATTAAACAACAATTTTCACGGTTGCAAAAGCGAACCAAAGAGACGGTAACCAGGGGTACCTGCCCTTATTCTTCCTTTAATGCCTTCTCGGTGTAGGTATTTTCCGCATCCCACAATATCCACTCGTCAAGGCCTGCATCCTCAACAGCTTTAATTTGCTGCCTTACTTCCTCTTCCCCATACTTCTTGTAATAGCCCTGTCCAAGCCATGATGCGGTGAAATCCTGAAGATAAGGCCTAATCTTTACATTGTAGCCTTCCACCTTTGATATTCTGCCCAGAGCCTTTACCAGAGTATTGTAAACCACACCGTAAGGCTCATGATCGGGAATGGCAAACCTGATTCCGTTTACAACCTGGCCTAAGGCATAGTGGGAGGGATACAGCATAGGTGATATATAATCGATGTTCTCGCCGATATACTCAAGATACTGCCCTATATCTTCGGTATCTTCCGGGCTTTCGCATACAATCCCGAAAATATCGGCGGAAAGGATCACATTTGGCATTTGCTCCCTTGCATAGGCAAGAAACTCATTTATTATCTCATATTTCTTTTGGCCGTTTTCGTTGAATACCATGCTCTTCCTGTCTCCGTCACTGGGAAACCGGACATAGTCAAACTGTATTTCGTCAAAGCCTTTTTCCACGGCTTCTTTCGCAATCTTGATCAAATAGTCCCAGGATTCTTTGTTATACGGGTCCAGCCAGGTGCGTTTCTGGTAATCCTTCCAGAGCTCACCCTCCAGCGTTTTTACGGCAAGTTCAGGCTTTTTGGAAGACAGTACGGGATCCCTGAAACAAACAAGCCTTCCAATTACACGAATACCATTCTCCTTCAGTGTCTTCAATGTCTTGTCGGCATCGTATTTATACATCCACCCGCCAATTTCATTGACATCAGGAATTTCCGACTTGTACCCGACAAAACCGTCATCATCCTTTATGTCAATTACATAAGCATTTATTTCGGTTGTTTTGGCCAATTCGACATAATGTTCAAGCAACGAACTTGTACCGGCAACCCAGCCTGTAAGGTACAAGGCCTTAACCTTTACAAGTTCAGGCTTTTTGCCTTCGTTCCCGGTTTCTCCGGATTCACCGTTTTCGCCCGGTTCAGTTCCTCCCGGCTCACTTCCATCAGGTTCACGGGTTTCTACCGGCTCCCCATTCTCTCCAGGCTGACTGCCTTCCCCATTGTTTTGCTCATTGAGATCTATCGAATCCGCAGGCAATTGAGACGGTGTTGGAGAGCTATCGGGGGAAGCATTATTGTTTCCATCTGCAATTTGACCATTCTCCGTACCTTTCTGAGATTTGTCCAGATTCCTTATATCTGTACAGCCATTTATAATCATGGCTGTTAACAACGCAATTAGTATTAGTAAAATCAGACATTTTGACGCCAGTGTTTTCATGTGATTGCTCCTATCTTACAGACATAGTATTTGCAGATGAAAATGCAGTTTATCCTAAGGAAAAATTAACGGTAAATGATAAATTTACATAACAATTATAATCGTTTAAAAGAATTATGTAAAACAAATAATTGGACCACATAAATTGTTTTATTCAGTTTATGTCATTGTCCTGACACCGCTGCCTTTTTTTCATGAACTATCAAATCCAATACAAGTCTCCTCTTTTTCCATTGCATCCAATACAGGCTTATAGCTGCCTTTTTGCAACTTGGCACATTTTCCGGCTGTATTTTGCAAAAAAAGTCTGATGCTCAATCCGTTCCATTTATATTGTTGCCTGACGCAAAACTCAATAGTATAATTAGTTTAGGCGCAAAATAAGAAAGATTTTTACATATAAACACAACTTATCTCTTTTTTCGCGTAATTATAATCGGGGGAGAATATAATGCAACGGCAAACACACAAAAGATTGGGAGACCTGCTGCTGGATAACAACATGATAACAAAGGAGCAGCTTCTAAAAGCGCTGGAAACCCAGAACCAGACAGGAATGAAGTTTGGTGAGGTTTTGGTTTCCTTAGGCTATGCCACCGAGCAGGATATAATAGAGCTGTTGGAATTTCAACTGGGCATCCCCCATGTAAAGCTGGAGAAAATCAATATAGACAAGGATGCAGCACTTCTTGTTTCAGAAAACCTTGCAAGGCGTTACGGATTAATCCCCATAAGAAAAGAAAAAGGCATGCTGACCGTTGCCATGAGCGATCCCCTCAATGTATATGCCATTGATGATGTTAAAATATACACCGGCATGGAAGTCCAGCCGTTAATTGCAACCGTAAAGGAAGTAAACAAAGCCATCGACAAATTTTTCGGAACCAAGAAAGCCCTGGATGCCGTAGAGGAATTCAAAAAGGAGCAGGAATCCTCAATCAAGATATATGCCAGAGCCGAAGAGGAGCAATCCTTTGACGAGGTCAGCAACGCCCCGGCGGTTAAGCTGGTAAACTCAATAATTGAACAGGCGGTTAGAAGCAGGGCCAGTGATATTCATATCGAGCCTTTTGAAAATCATATAATAATCAGATTCAGGATAGATGGACAACTATACGAAGTCATGCGTCCCGAAATAGGTATCATGCCGGCCATATCAGCCCGCATCAAAATTATCGGCGGTATGAACATAGCAGAGAAAAGGCTTCCCCAGGACGGAAGGTTCAATGCCGAGGTTGACAACCGGGCTTTTGACCTCAGGGTGTCAATCCTGCCTACCGTATTTGGAGAAAAAATAGTTATCAGAATTGCAGACCCTGCATCTTTCATAGTCTCCAAAAGCAAGCTTGGCATGAATGAAAAGGATCAAAAGAGTTTTTCCGACATGCTTAAAAATCCTCACGGAATCATACTCGTAACCGGACCTACCGGAAGCGGTAAAACCGTAACTTTATACAGTGCAATTAACGAACTGAACAAGCCAAATGTCAACATAATCACCATTGAAGACCCGGTGGAAGCCTTAATAGAAGGAGTCAACCAGGTACAGGTGAATTATAAAACCGGTTTGACCTTCGCTTTGGGTTTAAGGTCAATTCTAAGACAGGACCCGGATGTTATAATGCTTGGTGAAATAAGGGACTCGGAGACTGCCGAGATTGCTGTAAAGGCTGCCATAACAGGCCACCTTGTCCTCAGCACCCTTCATACCAATGATGCCCCCAGTTCTGTTATACGTTTGATTGATATGGGCATTGAACCCTTTATGGTTGCCTCTGCCATTACGGGAGTTATTTCGCAAAGGTTGGTAAGAGTAATCTGCAATGAATGCAAATATAAAAAGGCTGCAACTCCGGAACAGCTTAAAGCCCTGGGTTCGGAGTACGATCATGCTGAAATTTATTATGGCAAAGGCTGTCCGGTCTGCAACGGGACAGGCTATAAAGGGCGAGTTGGTGTCTACGAGATTATGACAATTACTTCAAAACACAGAGAACTAATAAATAAAGGCTGCTCAACCGACGAGCTCATGGCCTTGTGTATTGAAAACGGCATGACTACATTGAAGGAAAACGTCACAAAGTTGGTCCTTTCAGGTGTAACCAGCCTGGAGGAAATGCTCAGGATTGCCTACTCAAATGAGTGAGAAAGGATAAAGCAATGAATCTGGAAGAATTGCTTATTTACACCATGAATGAAGGAGCCTCGGACCTGCACATAACAGTAGGCGTCCCACCGATTATACGAAAAGACGGCAAACTTATCAAAACAGACAATAAAAAAGTACTTCCCGCCGATACTGAAGAATTGGTCAACAGGCTTCTTACCAGCGAGCAGATGACGGTATATAAAAGGCACGGGGAAATAGACTTTTCAACCTCCCTTCAGGGTATTGGCAGGTTCCGTCTTAATGTTTTCAAACAAAGAGGCACCAACAGCATTGCTATCAGAATGGTTACACAGAGCATACCTTCTTTAAAAAACCTGGGGCTGCCCGAAATAGTATGCCAACTGGCAAGAAAGCCAAAGGGTCTCATTCTTGTTACCGGCCCTACAGGAAGCGGCAAGTCTACGACCCTTGCGGCCATGATCGACCAGATGAATGATGAGCGCAATGCACATATATTAACCTTGGAAGACCCTATAGAATTTCTCCACAAACATCGCAACTGCATAATCAACCAAAGAGAAATAGGAAATGATACCCGTTCTTTCGCCACTGCCCTAAAGGCAGCTTTGCGGGAAGACCCGGATGTTATTCTTGTAGGCGAGATGCGGGATATTGAAACCATAGCCACTGCCATTACAGCAGCCGAAACCGGCCATCTGGTTTTGTCCACCTTGCACACCATTGGTGCCGCAAACACCATAGACAGAATAATCGATGTATTTCCACCCTATCAGCAGCAGCAAATCAAGGTTCAATTATCCATGGTGCTCCAGGGGGTTGTATCCCAGCAGCTTATCAAGCTTAAGGACAGGCCGGGACGAATACCTGCTGTTGAAGTAATGGTTTGCACCCCAGCAATAAGAAATCTGATACGGGAGGGCAAAACCCATCAGATAACCTCCCTTATACAGACAGGCGCGAAATTTGGCATGCAAACCATGGACAGTTCCCTTGCCGATTTGTGCAACCGGGGCTTAATCAGTTATGAAGATGCCAAGATTTATTCATTAGAGCAGGATACTATCGACAAGCTGATCAAATAGCAGGTCTTTTGTTATCATGGCTTGATTCACTCACTCACGCTAAGGAAGTATTTATTATTAAATAAATGTACATATGTTAAGCTAAAAAACTCATTTCTTACTATTGTATTTTTATCGTGAAAATGTTATTATTATGAAAAGTATTGTAATTTATCGAGTAACAAACTTGTAATGTGACTTTTTTTGCTGAATGATGTAAAATTATTTTTGTAGAATTGATTATATGGAAAATAGTGTGGTATACATGCTACAGGAAGGTGAACTGTTTGCCGTCATACAATTACAGCGCAAAAACAGTTAAAGGCGAGGTGGTAAAGGGGCGGTTCGATGCATCCGACAAAAACATGGTAATTGCTTTGTTAAGGAGCAAAAACTACTATCCGATAGAGATAGAAGAGATTGCCCTGGCACAAAAGGAAGTCAGGATCGAGTCCATAAAGAAAGTAACGATAAAGGATCTTGCCATACTTTGCAGGCAGTTTTATACAATGGTGGACGCAGGTCTTTCAGTGTTAGGATGCCTGGACCTTCTCAGAAAGCAGACAGAAAACAAGAGACTCGCAGGTGTACTGGCAAAAATATACGACGAAGTCCAAAAGGGCAGGTCATTGTCTGAAGCGATGGAGCTGTATTCCAATGTTTTCCCTGTTATAATGACAAGCCTTATCAGGGTAGGTGAAGTCAGCGGCTCACTGGATTATTCCCTTGAGAGGCTTGCTTCACACTTTGAAAAAGAAAACAGGACCAGGCAAAAAATCAAGACTGCCATGACTTACCCTGCCGTTATCGGGATTATAGCCCTGTTTATGGTGGTTGGAATGCTCACGTTCATTGTCCCGAACTTTGTCAGCATGTTTGCAAGTTTTGGTTCAGAGCTTCCAACACCGACTAAAATACTGATTAAAATCAGTGAAATAGTAAAAAGTGTATATTTTTTACTGGGAGCTCCAGTCGCAATAATTGCCCTGACATTTCTGTTTAAGAAATTCAAGCAAACAAAAAAGGGCAAGCTGATTATTGATACCATATTAGTCAGGCTTCCGCTGGTTGGAGTAAACATTAAAAAGATACTTGCTTCACGGTTCACGAGGACCTTGAGTTCCCTATTGAAGACAGGGGTACCTCTTATCCAGGCACTGGAGGTTACTGATAAAGTTGTAGACAACCAGATTGTTAGCATAGGCCTTGAAAAGGTAATGGAGGAAGTAAAAAGAGGTTCAAACCTTGCAGGACCTCTTGGGCTTATTGAATTATTTCCTCCAATGGTGACACAGATGGTGCATATAGGGGAAGAAGCAGGTTCCCTGGATTCCATCATGGCAAAGGTTGCAGATTTTTACGATGATGAGGTCGAGTATTCCATAGGCCGGCTGATTTCAATAATTGAGCCAGTAATGATGCTTGTATTGGCAGTACTTATCGGTTCCATGGTTGTAGCAATGATTATGCCAATATTCAGCATGTATCAAAATATTAGATAAGCAAGGTTTTAAGTAACCTGTTTAAATAAAATACTATTCTATCATATAAGGGGGTTTTAGAATGCTAATGCGTCTAAAAAAATCAAACAAGAGCAAAAAGGGTTATACCCTTACAGAGTTAATCGTAGTTGTTGCAATACTGGGCGTGCTTGCCGCCGTTGCAACACCGTTGGTAATCGGCCAAATTAGTACAGCCAGGAAAAATGCTGATGCCGCAAATGCCAGAACTATCGAGAACATTATAAGAATTGCAATTGCAAAGGGAGAACTTGTGCAAATTACAGGTGAAAGAGCATATGAATTAGTTACCAGTTCAATTGGCGAGCTACCTGTACCTCAGCAGGGCGAAGATTATACGTTCTATGTGAATGTAGAGACTGCACAGGTTAAATGTGCAAATACTGTCCCTGACGATGACGCTACTGAATGGGTGGAAATTAAGGAAAATCAAGGAAATTAAATCATAAAAAAAGTTTATCTTTGGACACTCTTCAAAAGTAGCGCTTTGAAACACAAGCAAACTCCGTATTTTTATTAGCTATATTATAAATCGTATACCGTTTTGCTCACAGAATATAATGCCAATAAACAACCCTGCAGGAAATTTGGATTACTTTTCATTCAAGTATCCTGCAGGGACATTATATTCGTTGCCCTCATTAGTTTTCTTGGATTAATATAGCATGTTTATTAGTTTTAAGCATGCTGTTTATAGATTTTAAGCGTAAATTTTTATATTTTTAAAATCATTAATATAATTATTTTTTGCATTATTATAGTAATAGTATTGGAGAATACTAATGTTATTTAGAAAATTTATATCAATCGACATTGGTTCCAAAAAAACAAAAATTGTTTACGGCGGTGTTAGGAAAAACACTCTGGAAATAATAGAATATGCCATAATCGACACACCCCGGAATTCCATAATGGACGGCAAAATTTTGGATTTCCAGGTCCTGAATGAGGTGCTTAAATCAGCTTTTAAAGAGAATAATATTAAAGGCCGGCACCTTCTTTTCATTATTACCGGTACAGCCATCATCACCAGGGAAGTACAAATCCCAGATTCTTCTGATGAAGAGCTGGCGAAAATATTGCAGTTTGAAGCTCAGCAATATTTTCCCGTTGATCTTGACAGCTATATTATGGATTACAGGCCCCTGGAAAAATCTACTACCCCCGATGGGGTTTTCGTCAAGGTGCAATTAATTGCGGTTCCTCAAAGGCAGGTTGATGAATATGTCAAATTGGCTGATTCCTTAAAAAAAGAAATAACAACTATAGATATCAGTGCCAACTGCCTGAACAGATTTTTATATCCTGAAAGTTTTCTGAATGACAATTCTTCACAAGATCAAAACCCGGCTGAAAAATCAGACCCGGGCATTGCTGTTTTGGATATAGGATACGAAACCATAGGAGTTAGCGTGTTCAGCAAAGGTATTCTTAAATTTCAACGAAACCTTTTAAATGGTTTTGAAGACCTGGCTAACTACCTGAAAAACGCAGGGCAGAGCAAAGGAAGCAGCATGTTCAATCTGGCGGATTACACCGGTCCTGTTTCAACTGCAGGGGAAATATATCAGAAAACAGAGCCGTCTTCAGATAAAGACTTGACCGGCAAAAAATTGAATACCCAATCCCCTGAAGCGGAAAAGGAAGAAACTGAGTCTGACGATTCAAACCTTTTCCCGGATTACCCAATGTCCCACAGTGAAGCAGCAGCCACTAAAAGTACTTACATTAAAGATTCGGAAAATACAATAGAAGCAACGGATATCGACCTTGAAAATCCTGACATGCAACCAATTCTGGCACCAGCAATCAACAGCATCCTTGCAGATTTGCAAAGATTTTTCGACTTCTACAATACAAGATCCGGCGGCAATAAAATAAGCAAAATACTGCTTTATGGCGGTGGCAGCAAATTAAAGGGTCTCGAAAAATATATTGAGCAGTACTATGGCATTGAAACAAGCTACCTGACCTTCAAAAATGTAAATGGTCCTTTCAACATAGTCTACAAAGGCAAAAAAACTGATTTTAAGGAATGCTGTCCTCTTTTGATAAATGCTGTCGGTGCGCTTATACGCTGAGGAAGGGATGGCCTTTGAGAATTAATTTACGGAGCAATAAAGGAATTTCATTAACTGAATTGATGGTTACCGTAACTATTTTAATTGTAGTTATGACTCCAGTGTCCCTTTTGTTCACTTCCTCATATAAAAACTTTTTCATCGAAGAGGATACGGTAAAAGCCCAGGAACAAGCCCGTTATGCCATGGAAACAATACTTACCGACCTGGCCCGGCACAACAGCGGCAATATTCAAATCAGCCCGGAAGGTGAACTGGTAATCGTACCGGGCAGCCTGGTATATGAAATGGATGGAAACGAAATAAAAAAGAAAAATCCTTCGGAATTATCCGAAATTATTATATGCACCGATGTTAAGGATTTTAAAGTTAAAATTACAAGTTCCCTTGCCGACCCGCTGGTTGAAATTGAAATAGAAACCCAAAAAGGCAGGGGCCGGAAAATTAATTTGAAAAATGCTTATAGAATAAAGACGAATTAGCAGTAATTGTGCACATGCACCTGTTGTTTGGTTTGATTTTATCGCACATATATAAAGGGGAATAGCATGAAGGATATTAATCTGTTACCGAAATATTACCTGCAGGAAAGACAAAACAAGGCGAAAAGATACAAGATTACTCTAATAGCTGTTATAGGGCTTACCTTGCTTTTTGCGTCCATTGCCTATCCCCTGCTGGTAAAATATTCGCTTGCTTTAAGGAGCGAGACAATACTAACTCAAATAAAGGCCAGCAGCAATTATATAGAGGTGCAGAACCAGTTTAACCTAATTAAAGAGCTTTATCAGCAGCGAATGGAAACAGGAAATAAATTGCGTAAAAATGGCATTGAATTTTTGCTTGTCATGGACAAGCTTGAGAAGGCCATGCCGGAAAACATGACGATTGTCTCCATGTCTTCTACACAAGGCGAAAACAGTTCCATCAGAATATCATTGAACGGGATAGCTTCCTCCCAGGAGTCTGTGGCAACCTTCATAAGAAATCTCAGGACTGACGGATACTTCGACGATGTAGTGCTGCATTCCCTTTTAAAAAGCGGTGAAGAAATCATCGGCAGTCAGACAGGCAGTCCTTCAGATGTAAAATACGGCTTTAACATGAGTATTTTAATAGAAGGCGGGGAATAAATATATGAGTCTCAGCAGAAGAGAAAAGATACTCATTTCAATTCTTGTACTGATTATTGCAGTAGTCGCTTATGTAAACTGGTTTCTGGTTCCCCAGCTTGACTCGATTAATGAATTAAAATCCATAATAGAGCAGAATACCTTAAGGCTGGAGCTCAATGAAAGCTATAGGCAAAAAGTTGAAGGTATGGATACCGAGATCAAGATTCTGAACCAGAAGTTCAAGGACTTGAGGGCGGAATTTCCGGCTGCCTTGCATTATGATGAAATAATCATCCTGCTTCGTGAACTTTCACAAAATTCAAAGGTAAACATACAAAACATTTCCTTCAGGGAGCCTGAAATTGTAGAAAATACCTCTCAATCCTCCAAGTCCCAAACAAATATAAACATAGCAACGGCCATAAGAAATGAAAAGCTGCAGCAAACCCTTGAAGAACTGGGTCTTGGTGAAGAAACCGATGAAAGCGGTAGAGTTACCAAAATATCTAACGGAAAAGCTTTCAAACTTTCATTGGATATTAGTGCACGGGCAACCAACGCTGCAATTAAAAATTTCTTCAATAATCTTGGGAAACTTAGTATCAAGGTTGGTATAAACAAAATTTCAATGAACAACTCTCCAGATGGCACGTTGTCTGTGAACTTTTCCCTGGACTTTTACGGGATCATGGACAGAACGGCAAAGGATGCCACAATACTTGAAGAAAACCTTTGGGAACCGGTTGAGAGTGGAGACAGGACCAATATATTTGCCGGATTTGAAGAACTGGCCGGCAGCGAGGTCTTACATGAAAGCACCGGTGAAGGGCTGGAAGAAACAGACCCTCAAGAATTGCTTGATGAATTGAGCACCTACAATTTTATAATGTCTGTCAACCCCTTCAGCAACAATTTGGCACCACCTACGGTATCCCTGGCTTTAAAGGGGATGGTGTATGAATCAAGCAAATATCTGATTCCGGTTGTTTACGGTGACAACAAGGATTTCGAAAAAGTTGAAATAGTTGTTGAGGAGTCCGAAGGACGTTTTCTTGCCCGCTTCAGAACAGAACATGATTCATTCCCGGACTCTCAATTTAAAAATACTGTAGAATTTTTGCCAAGAGCCGATGAAATAAAAATGATGATAGAATCCACTCCCAGAAAGTTTCAGGAGGACACAAGCGGGGTAATTATAAGTATTATAAATAATACCGGCAGGAAGTTTATTGTGGATATAAGAAATGACGATAAAGCAAATTCCAGAATAAAATTTGGCGATTTATCAGAATCTGTTGAAATTAATTATAATGATTGATAATACATAAAAGGGGCTTTGTCAAAATGACGGATGCCGGTTGCAGGAAAAAGGCTGTATATGGCATGAATAAAATACATAAAACCAGGTTTCTGCATTCCAATAAGGGAGTAACCCTGGTTGAGCTTTTGGTTTCCATAGCAATATTGTCAGTGGTGGCCATGCCTTTTCTTGCTTCCTTTCTGACTTCCACAAGCAACAATGTAAAGTCTGAAAGAATACTGGTGGCATCCAATATAGCACACAGGGCTATGGAGGAAATCAAAGCCGATCCCTCAAGGCTAACGGATATGCCCGATTGGACGGTATTTACATCAACAACCAGTGAAGTTCCCTGGACCATAGATCCGGATATCGATGGCTACACAATTGAATACAAGATTGATGAAATAATTATAAATCACAGTATGAGTAATTTTGCTTTACCGGCAGATTCGGATTATGAAATTTGTTTTTATGCAGGTTCCGACTCTGTAACCTTAAGTTCCACAAACTATCCCTTGAGCAGCGGAGGCGGCGCCATATCATATACTCTGTCTGTTTTGAAAAACGGTGCTCTGTATGCGTATAGTTTTAACGGTGAAGCAGATGTTTCATTTGTTCCGTCTTCCGGCAGCATTGATATTGGAATAATGTTTATTGGTCCCGAAAGTACCGGTGAAAATTTTGTGATTGATATTGCTGCAGATGAAGAAATAGAATTGCCAATTAATATTTACATAGTGGATGACATCTTCTATAAACTTGTACTTTCAGCATCAGGCAACGATTTTAACATCTTCAGAAGCAAAAGCGTTGATCAAGCCGTATCTGAATTAGCCAGCAGGATTTACAGTATTGGCGTTAGGGTTAAACACAAGGACGAAGGCATCCTGAATACCATTGCTTCCATGATAAAAAAGTAGGGCAATCACGGTAATAGCCAAGCGCTTTTTCATTCTACAAATTACAGGCGGCAACTTCTCATCAGGCGGCATATTTTACTATCCGGCAAGTGTTTGATAAAATCAGGGTGAAACAATATGTTTATTGTAAAAGAAAAACTGAACTTAAAATCAAATAAAGGTTCCTCCCTCGTTATGGTGCTTCTTATAACATTTCTGTTAAGTACTTTAAGCATTGCTTTTATACTTATGACTATGAGCAACCTTAAAATAAGCATGCTATCCAGGGATGTACAAAAAGCAGGATTTATTGCCGAGTCGGGGATCGAGTTGGTTGCCGGTGTCCTGGATAATATAACTTTGGATATTCAGGAAAAAGCCAGGGAAGAAACCGTCCTTGAAATATACTCCCTCCTGGAAAATGAAGAAGCCTTGATAAACGGTGGTTTTCTTACACCGGAGGGTTCGGTGGATTATGCAAAAATCAACGATGAATTCAACCGTTTATATGGTGAAAAATTTATATTAAAGGTTTATGAGACCTTTAGTGATATCAACAACAAAAGAGGGTTGCTCTTCGGGCTGGACGAATCCCAATTCAGCATGGATATACCTGCCGAAGAAGAAACCGGAACGGTTAATTTGATTTCGGCAGGACTGTCGGGAACCTATCCGGATGCTTTGCTTGGCATAGCAATAAAAGGTTCATATAAAGGATATACTTCCAAAACATACCGCGTGACTTTCAACCTTTTACCAGTGTCCACCAGTGAGCATTATACACCGGTGCCAAAAATAAAAATTAAAAATATAAATATACCTGAGATATTAAAAAAGGCTGTTTTGCTTGAAAAGGATCTGATTGTTGCCGACGGGTCATTGAACATAACCGGTGACGTCCTTGCATTCGGCACAATTCCCAGAAACCTTTCAAATCCTCAAAAAGAGGATCTTTTGGCTGAGTGGAATAAATATGGCGGTATAGTAGCAGGTATTCCTTTTGCGGAGGATATTGATTACAATGTCTTTACCAGCGACATTATCAGCCGGACAGGTACCGGTAAAACAGGGCATATTTTTATAAACGGAAGCGCTGCAACCATGTCCTATATACACACAATGTACGGAAACGGTATGGATGATTATTCAACCATTACAATTACTTCAGACTCCTTTGCCCGCTCCGTCCGGTCAGAGCAAAGCGCCTTTTATTCAAAGATATATTTGGGCGGCGATGCCTATGTTATGGACAACCTTCAGATTGACTCGGACAATTCGGAAGTTGCTGTAAACGGCAAGTATTATGGCTTTGTAACAGCAGATTACGATATTGACGGCACCGTGGACCCGGAATTATACGAAACCTATGATTACAAACGTTCAAGCAGTATTGTGGTCAGCGGGCACTCTCAGCTTTACCTGAACGGGACCAACTCAGGAGGTATATATATAGGAGGAACCGCCTTCCTTGAAACCTATAGGGATCAATACAACAATAATCCTTACATGCTCGGGCTTTCAGCTTCTCCCACAAGCTGGAACCTTATTGACGCCTTTAAAAAGACTGCAGGCTTCCTAAGATACGGCTATGGTGATGAAGCCTGGGGAGTTTTGGCCAATGATGAGGATTTTCAGCCATATATCAATGTTACATCCGGTTTGCCATATGATCTTCTTGACAAAAAAAGCGGAGTACTTTTAAGCAAAAAGGACAGGGGATTGCATATAAAAGGCTATTGGCAAAACATGTGGGATTCCGATCCCTATTACCCGCTGGATACAAACAGGATAGTGATATCCACTGAAGATTCAGACTCAAACAAAATATTTGGCTTTCTTAACGGAGCTATAGTGGCAAACGGAGGTATTTTCCACCCCTTTGAAGTGTATGCAAACGGTTCGGGCGAGTATATGAGCGAAGGTGAATTCAGAAATATCCAAAGAAGTGTGAAAATCAAATTTTACAATAAAATCCGAAGTCTTTTAAGCGCTCAGTATGACCAGGACAGTCCCGGGTTTGATGCCATGAATATAAAACTTGATTATGTAACCAATACCAGATCCTTAAGTGAATATATTGATACCGGGTTTGGCAATATAAACAAGATAGTGGACGGAAGGATAATTTACTATAAAACCGGCGATATACATATAGATTATGACAGTGGAAGCTCATCCTGGACAATTGATGGCAATCCGGTGCCCGACAGCGGTATCATATTTGCCACAGGTAACGTTTACATAAGAAACGGATTTAGTTTCAAAGGTTCCATTCTGGCCCGGGGGAGCCTCATATGCTACGGTGATTCTGCTGTTTCTACGAAAATCGATTATGATGAATATACTATCAAGCGGCTGCTTTATGACAGCATTGAAACAAGACTGTTATTCAGGCTTTACAGGTATGTCGCTGTAGACGATAAGCCTGTTGAAACTCAAAGAATTTTAACTAAAAATATTTCAATTAGTGAGTGGAAAGTTGAATAAATAAGTATTATAATATAAATTGATAAAATTTTACTTTTTCAGACATTTAATAATACGTAATGCACACTGTATTATGTTTATTGATATAAATTGATTTTGTGGATTAATTGTTTAGTGAAGGAGAATGTCCTATGTCAATTAAAAGATTAATTGTTTTTTCCTTGATTATCGTTATGTTTGCATCACTGTTCTGCTTCACGCCCGCGAAAATACTTTTGGCTGAATCTGCCCTTCCCTCGCCTTCTGCGCTTGATCTGTCTTTGAGATATGATGAGCAAAACAAGCCATATGTAAGACTAACATGGGAGGCTCCGGAAGGCGGTCAATCTACAGACGGTTACAACATATACAGGGTTAAAATTGAAAACCCGCAGCAGGTCACCCTTTCCCTGGATGACTATGAAAAAATCCAGGAGAATATAAAGAATCTCTATTATGATGACCTGGGAGCCGAATACGGCTGTACATATCACTATGTTGTAACTGCACTATATGGTGCATTGGAAAGTGAAGGAAGCGGGCTTTATAATTCCGGCAGCGCTGATGTTCCCCCTGTCGACATGGTTTTTGCAACCGACAGCATATCACTGAATGGAAATTCATTTATACAGGGTACGGCAGGGACAAATTCAAATGAGAAAGACAGCGTTTCTTTCAACAACGAAAACAGCCGGATTATCGGCGACTTTTATTATGGCCCGGAAGCCAACTGGAATTCCAACAATATAACCGGCAACATCTATAACCTTCCTTCTGTCAGGAATTATCCGCTGCCCGACTTCCCTGCTTTCCCCGGCAGCTTGCCGCAAGGTGAAATAAAGCGGGGGTTTTTTGGCAGCACACGCACTATCAGCAAAGATGGTTATTTTGATACAATTTCAGTTGGAAATTGCGAAACATTGATTATTCAATCAAATAATGAAACCAGGATAATACGTGTAGGTGAGCTTGATATTAAGGGCAGTTTGGTGCTGGAAACAAATCAAACCGGCAAAGTGTTGATTTATGTAGAAGACTCATTGAATATAGACGGAGAAATAAACAACAATGGCAATCCGGAAAAACTAACCATATACTATGCCGGAAATGATGAAATCAAACTGGCGGGAAATTCCGTACTGTCCGGTACTTTATATGCGGAAAATTCGGATATTCAGCTGAGCGGCAACAATACAATTAATGGATGCATTATTACAAGCGGGACATCAATTAAGAGCAGTGGAAATGCAGATGCCCGGATCAGTATCATTTATGCGCCAAATGCTCATTTGGATTTCTCCGGTAATTTTAATCTATTTGGCACAGTTGTTTCAAAAGAATTGTCCCTCGCAGGTAACGCAAGCATTACATATGAAAGTTCCACTCAAAGCGTTTTGAACCAATTCGACTGGGGCTCTGTGCAGTCATCACCATCAGATAACATTATAACAATTCCCGGGCCTATACTGTCAGTTCCGGATGCTCCATCAAAGCCAGTGCTGACTCTCATGCGGGACCCGGAAAACAAACCGTATGTAAATGTTGCATGGGAAGCGCCTTCGGGGATTACCCCGGTTACCGGTTATAATGTATACAGGCTGACAATCACAGACCCTCTGCAGAGGACAAGCTCTCTTTCAGATTATGAATTAATTGCGGAAAACATCCGCAGTTTATCATATGATGATAAGCAGGTGGAAGAAGGCAAAACCTACCATTATGTAATAACTGCCTTAAGCGGGATATTTGAAAGCGGAGGAACGGAACTCTACTTCCCACTGTACGGTGCTTCCAACAATCCCCCTTCCCTTGATATGATATTTGCCATGGACAGTATTACACTCACCGGCAGCTCAAAAATAATTGGAGATACAGGAACAAACTCAACTACTCCGGGCAGTATAGATTTAGGCTGGTCAACGAAAATAGACGGCAACCTGCTGGTAGGCCCCCAGGGCGACTGGTCCGAAATATTAAAAGTTTACCGCGACAACCCATTGGATAATGTAAGCGGTTCAATTGGAAATCTTGATAAAATCCAAGAATACCCGTTGCCCAAATATCCGGAGTTTCCCGGTGATTTGCCTTACAGGGGTAATTTTTCAACCGATTGGGTAGCAGGTGAGTATTACTTAATAGACTCTGACGGTTATTATGATACTATATCGGTTTTCGCTGGCAGAACCTTGACCATCAACCTGAATTATGGCACCCGAATTATCCGCGTTAAGAATCTGAATATTCAGCAAGGCCACATTGTTTTGAAAAACGCAGGTCAAAACGGCAAACTGATTTTATATGTTGATAATCTTTTCAACCTTACCGGCAGCAGCACCATTAATAACAATGGCGATTATAATAGAGTCAATTTGTACTATAGTGGCGATAATTCCGTCACCATTATCGGTACAACCAAATTTTACGGCTCTATATACTTCAAGCAGGCGGGGCTTACTTTAAGCGGCTCCAACAATTTTATCGGCCATATCATTTCAGGGAGCGGCCTGGTGGAAGTATCCGGTGCAGCTTATGCTACCGTAGGGGTAGTATATGTTCCAAATGGCACCTTGTCTGTTCTTGGAAGCGGAAAAATAAAGGGAATAGCTGTAGCTGCAAATATTAATGTTGTCGGCACCAGCACCATCACTTTTGATGATTCAATAGATTATGAATTTCTGGAGCAGTTGGAGTGGACACAAGCAATTTCCACACCGTCAGATAATACAATAACCATACCCATTGACGAGTTGCCTCCTATAGATATGCTGCTTGCTTTTGATTTCAAGGTTAAAACAGTTACCGTAAACCTGGGCAGTGGCGAATCCGGAGGCGAAGATCCTGAATATCTGGATCAGATAAAATTCCTTGCTGGAGATTATATACCTATTGAGATTTCTCTTTCACCCAACTTTACAATATTAAACCCTGTAATCAAGCTGGATCTTTTCCTGAGGGATCCTGACAATGATTTTGAGCCCACCGACCAGTTTGATGTATTCATTGAGCCTACAAAAACAGTGGTGACTAAAAATGATGTGCCTATATCAATCCCGAAAATGGATTATCCATATAACATAATAGCAATTCCGGGAGAATTCCTTGCAGGTGATACTTTAAAAATAGACTATACTTTAAAGGCAATTCCTACAAAGAACAAGGTCAATTACGACATTAACAAGAAGCATGTTGTACGTTTTGATATCGTAGAAATGCTTATAACCAATAAATTGGGAGAACAGGTATTGTATGTTCCTACTGAAGAATATGTGGGTAATTTCACTGCTGAATTAATTATCGTAGATCCAAAAATAATGCAGTAACCAGGGGACGGTTCTTCCGGTTACCCATATGAAAAAATTAAATAAAAACCAGGAGGAGGCTTTAAATACCACCTTCCGGTTAAAAAAAGGACGGTTTTTTCAGCCGGCAGTAAGTCGGCCAAAAAGAACCGCCTTTTTTATTAGTCTGGAACCTTACACCTGGTCAACTTTTGTCTTGTAACCTCACACCTAGTCATTCCTTGTCTATTAGGGACCAAGAAAACCATCCGGACCAAGAAAACCATCCCTCTGGTTCCTTTTACCTGTCCCTTCCTGTCTATTAAGGACCAGGAGAACCGTCCCTCTGGTGCCTTCCTCTGGTTACCTTGAAATAAAAAAAGAACCTGTTTCATCAACAGATTCTTTTTTTATGGCTCCTCAAGTTGGACTCGAACCAACGACCCTGCGGTTAACAGCCGCATGCTCTACCGACTGAGCTATTGAGGAATATAAATCTGGCAACTACCTACTTTCCCGGGACGTCACCGTCCAAGTATCATCGGCACGAGGAAGCTTAACTGCCGTGTTCGGGATGGGAACGGGTGTGGCCTTCCTGTTATTGTTACCAGAAACT
>DUMO01000071.1 GCA_012839865.1 Clostridiaceae bacterium | reverse complement strand
CAAAAAGGATATATCATGCTTACAACCAGAAAAATCATGAAACTATAGTTTAAGATGTCAAAAACAATATCGGTGATTTTCTTTTTTCTTGCCATAACATTCTCCCTCCCACCGGCTGATAAATACTACCATAACCCCTGATCACTGACACGTCTTGTAAAAATATTTGAAACTAACAGGAATATTATTCCGATAACGTTTTGGAAAAGGCTTACTGCGGTAGAATAACTATAATCAAAATCAACCAGTCCAACCCTGTAAGAATATGTGTCAAGCACGTCACCAACACGGTAAACAATTGGGTTGTAAAGATTAAGTATCTGTTCTCTTCCGCCTTCCATAATGTTTCCTACTTTCATTAAAAACATTATGACAATGACCGGTAAAATCATAGGAATAGTGATATACCAAATTTGCTTTATACGTGTCACACCATCCATTGTTGCTGCTTCATATAATTGTGGGTCTATTCCGGTTATAGCTGCCAAGTATACAATACTTCCCCATCCCATACCTTTCCATATTTCCGAAATTATTAAAATTCCTCTGAAAATCTCAGGCATCATTAAGAACTTATAAGGACCAAGGCCGAAAAACTGCAGTATAATATTTAGAACACCGTTAACCGGTGACAAAATATTGTGAATAAAAGTTGCTACAACCACCCAGGAAAGAAAGTGGGGCAAATAAGTAATGGTCTGAACAGCTTTCTTGAATCTTAAGTGAGTGATTTCATTCAGTAGAATCGCAAATGCAATGGAAGCAGGAAATACAAATATCAGCCTGTATATTCCTAAAATTAAAGTATTCCAGAATACACTGCCAAACTGGCTGCTGTTGAATAGTCTTTCAAAGTGACGGAACCCTGCCCATGGGCTTCCTAAAATCCCTTTAAGTATTCTGTAATTTTTGAAAGCAATCGTAACTCCGTACATAGGAATATATTTGAATATGATAAACCAGGCGATTCCTGGAATCAGCATAATCAACAGGCCCTTGTGCCTTTTGCATTCTCTGAAAAAAAGCTTTGCCTTTTTCAATTTTTCATCACTTCTTCCGGAAGTGAAAGAAGATGATGTCAGCACTGATTCTTTTTTTCTCATCCTTGATCTCCCCGAAAATAAAAACTGTCTTAACCCGAATTATAATTTAAAAGAAAAACTGACTTCTGATTTCTGAATGTACCAAATTGCTTGCTGGAATAATTATAACTGTTTAGCACTTATATTTTGTATAAAATCTTAATGTAAATGTACAAAATATTATGTTTGTTATATCGGTATTATTTACACTGACAGGCAATTTTGCTGCCGAATAATTATCTTTATTCCACGCTTTTCATGTAAAGAGATTCAAGTTGTTGCAATATAACAATTTGAACCTTTCAAATGCTTCATTGTAAACTTTTACACTTTCTTTGTCCGGATAAGTTACCTCCGGACTATATCTTACTATCCTGGAGCAGGCTTCTTCAATTGAGTTGTATATTCCTGCTCCAACTCCGGCTGCAATGGCAGCTCCTGTACAGGCTTCCTCACAGCTGGTTGTTCTGCATATTTCAGCATCAAAAATATCCGCCTGCATCTTAAGCCAGATATCACTTCTTGCACCACCACCGGAAGCCACTATCTTTTCAGTGGGAATATTCAGTTCCCTGAAGATCTCAAGGCTTAACCTCATTGCCATTACAACACCTTCCATGGCAGCTCTGATTATATGATTGCAGTTATGTCCCAAAGTCAAACCGAACAGGATTGCTTTTGCAGAAGGGTCATGATAAGGTGTACGTTCTCCGGACAAATAAGGCAGGAATATTACTCCGTCGCTTCCGGCATTTATTTCTTTTGCTCTGACATCAAAATCCGCGAAGGACATATTTGGAAACATTTTTTCTTTCAACCACTTTAATGTAATACCGCCGTTCAGATGTCCTCCAATTATAAGCCATAAGTCATTTTTAACATGACAGAATGTGTTTGTCCTGAACTCTTTGTCATAAAGCGGTTCATTTACTGATGTTGCTGTCTGGCACCCGCTTCCGATGTTGACAGATACAATACCCGGTTTTATTATGCCGGTCCCGACAGAATACATTAAAGTATCACCGCCGCCGTATATCACAGGAGTTCCATGGCAAAGGCCTGTCTGCCCGGCACATTCTTTTGTTACCGTACCTGATATTTTCAGGGATTCACCAATCTCCGGAAAGTAATCTGCATCTATACCGGTTTCTTCTATAAGATTAAACGCCCAACATCTTTTCGCTGTATTGAAAGCAGCAGTTGAGGAGGCATCTGTTGCCTCCGTTGAAATCACGCCACAGAGTTTAAATTTTATATAATCCTTTGGCAGAATTGCTTTATAGATTTTTCTGTAATTGTCGGGCTCATTTTCTTTTATCCACATCAGAGATGTCAAAAAAAATCCGGTGCTCAGCGAATTCAAGGTAGTTTCTCTTAATCTTTGCCTGCCGGCAATACTGTAAATACTGTCAATCTGCTTTTTTGACCTTTGGTCAGGCCAGATAATAACCGGACGAATTGGCTGCATCTTATTATCTACGATTACGAGTCCGTGCATCTGGCCTGACAGGCCAATACTTTTTATTTCTGAAGGATCAATGGAGCTGTCAGACAAAGCTTGTTTTATCGAGCTTACAGTGGCATTCCACAACTGCCCTGCATCCTGTTCAGCATAACCAATTTCAGGAGTTTGAATACCATAGTCTGCTTTCCCTTTCCCGGCTATGTTTCCTTCCAGATCCATTATTAAAGCTTTCACGCCTGACGTACCCAGGTCAATCCCCATCAGATAACTCATATTTCCACCACGTATTCAAATTTTTACAGTTTTTTACCAATTAATTATTTAAATTAAACCTTCAGAATTCCACCATTATCCTTAATTATTTTTCTGACTTCCTGACAGTTGACTTCCGAAGGCAAAATATTATATTTTACTGCCAATGCTGCACCCACTCCGGCAGCTTCCCCGATAGCCATACATGTTGGCATGACTCTTGAAGAACCAAGGACTTCCACATCCACCGAAATACACCTGCCGCTCATCATCAGTCCGTCAATATCCTTGCTGACAAGGCATCCGTAAGGAATACCATATGGCTCTTCAAGTATTTGCAAAATAGTTGAATCGTCTCTGCCGCTATGGATGTCAATTTTATAAGACCCCAGGGCAATAGTATCTTCCGGCACCTCACCATTAATAATTCTGTCTCCCGTAAGCTTTTTAATGCCCATGATACGTCTTGTTTCACGTACACCAAGATTTGTATTGATATTGGATATATAGCAATTTTCAAAACCCGGTACGTATTTGCGCATCATATCAACCAGTTTTTCTATCTGGATATGTCCCTCAGTAACTGCTCTTGTTAAATCAAACACATTGGATGCATCCACATTCAAGTGGCGTGTGCTGTTAACATATACCTGACCTTCATTTGGACTGTTTATATATATAAATGTATCCCTGTCAATCGGACATTCGCCTTTTTCGCGAAGTTCCATGATCAACTTTCTGAGTCCGACAAAAACATGATTTTTGCTTGCCCTGAAATATGCGGCATCATATCCTTCACCGCATTCAATTCTCCCTCCATATGTCAGTTGATCCGGGTTTTTTTCAAGATAGTCGAAGAATTTTTCATGATTCAAATTGCCCAGCGTGAACATTAAAGTAGGAGGCTGCAATACTTCTCCTTTTTCATATGCTGCCCCTGCCATGTATGCAACATCACCATCTCCTGTTGCATCGACAAAAACCTTGCCCTCTATTGCAAACAGGTCACCTTTGCCAAGGACAAATACTCTTTTCAGCCTGCGGTTTTCAACATCAACACGCACCGGTTCACAATGCAAAAGTATATCTACGCCTGCATCCTTGCATGTTTCAAATGCAATGATTTTCAAAATGTCAGGCTGAATGACAGTTACTGAGTTGTGCATTGGACATAATCTGTGCCCAAAACATGCTTTTCGGGCTATTAATTTATCTATAAATTCCTGAGCAATACCGGCAGTAACCTGTCTGCCCTTTTTATCAAGAAACGCAAGCATAGGCAGCCCTGAAACTGCATTTCCGCCAATATAGCTGTTACGTTCTATCATTAATACCTTTGCCCCCTGCCGGGCTGCAGCGATCGCCGCAGGAAGACCTCCGGGGCCTGAACCTATGACAACCACGTCATACTTTAAATTCATCATATCCATAATTTCAACACCCTTTCTCTATGCTTATATTTAGTACATAAGACAAACTAAATTAAAGCGATATTAAATATTCTCCCAATTTTGCACAATAAACTGCAGAGAGAACCTTAAGCTCGTCCGGCATGTTACTGTTTATTTTGACTTCAAAAACCATATTGCCGTCAAATCCTATTTCCCTTAGTACCTTCATTATCTCTTCCCAGTTGTTGTTTCCTATGAACGGCGGCATATGATCATCATTTGCCCCCCAGTTGTCAGCTACATGTACAGCCTTCAGCCTCTTTCCCACTCTTCGTATACCTTCTGTCTGGTTCTCATACATAAGGGCACCATGCCCAAAGTCCCAGCACACACCAACATTTTCACAAGTAAAGGAGTCTACCAGGGCAACCAGTTCTGTTGCCAGAGAGCCAAAACGTCTTACCTTTGTATCCACCATATTCTCGAATGCTATCCCAATACCAAGGTCCTTTGCTTTATTGACAAATTGATCATAAGCCTGATGGTTTGCCTTTAGATGTGCTTCAGTATCTTCACATGAAGTCCCGACACAGTTGACAGGATGAACAACCGCCCATTTAACTCCTGCAATGCTGCTTATTTCTAAAGCTCTGTGTGTCATTTCCACCAGAAACTCTCCTTCTCCGACTCCATACACAACCCTGGAAAACCCATATGGCAAGTGAGACTGAAAAAAACTAACACCGAGCCTGTCAGCTTTTTCTCTTAGTGCAACAGCCAGCTCACGCCAATTCTCGGCATTGAACTCACTTTCGTTTCGGAACAGTGCGGTAAGGCTCAGGTCCAAAGCATTGAACCCTGCTTCCTTGCAATATTCTATTGATTCAAAAGTACTTATCATTTCACCGTTTCTCTTCCTGGAAAACAGATTTGTCATTACTGAAACTTTCATAGAAGCAACCTCTTTCTTCTGATAGTGGTTGATAGCCTTTAACTTAAGTGTCTTGAAAAAATCATAAAAAATGTTATTTATCTAAATAACTTCAGCGAAATCTGAACCTGTACTGTCATAACAAATGCATTTAATAGACTTAAGTATTACTGAATATATAGTACAACAGATTTTATTCGATTTGTTCGAAATATTATGGAAAATGTATAAAATTATATCGACATTTCAAAGATTCATAATTTCCTTCATTGACTTTAGGAATCTTTATTGTAACTGAAGTACCAATCTTTTCAGTACTGTCAATAATAATATCTGTTTCGTCCCCGAAACACAGCTTCAGCCTTTTATAAACATTTTCAAGACCAACTCTGTTGCTTTTTGAACTTTTCAGGTTGTTTTCCACTTCCAAAAGCCTGGTCTCCTCCATACCAACCCCATTATCAGCCACTCTGAAAATGATGCTGTTATCAGTGATTTTACAGTAAATGCTTATTTCACCCTGTGAATTACGCGGAACCAGTCCATGATTAATAGAATTTTCAATTACGGGCTGAAGTATCATTTTTGGGGTTAAAAACCTTTTGGCGTTGTCATCTATATGCCATACAAACTTCATATTAACAAATCTTTTATTCATGATTCTGGTATAAGCTGCAGCATGTGCAAGTTCCTGGCCTATCGGAATCAATCCTTCAACTTTGGAAATACCATATTTAAAAAGATCACTCAGATCCTTAAGCATATCCAAGGCATCCGTTTCCCTTTTTTCCTTAATCAGGCATCTTATTGATTCAAGGGTGTTACAGAGAAAATGAGGTTTTATCTGGGACTGCAACGCATAGATTTCTACGTCACGCTTTTCTGTTTCAAGTCGTTTCTGTTGATTTTTAGTTATTATAAGGTCATCTATCAATGAATCAATTCTTGTCACCATATCATTAAATGTCAGAGCAAGCTCTTCTATTTCTGTAATATTGCTGTTTCGGGGCAATTCGTTTGGGAGTACGCCATAATTCACTTCTGACATGGCTTTGTTAATTTTTGAAAGCCTGCTTACGAGTCTGTAGGATATTTCATATGTTATAATTATCAGAAAAAGAACAATAATAATAAGTATAAACGCACTGGGATAGAGTATATATCTGAATTCATCCATAACAGAATAATAGTCATAATTACCTACAAGAATCCAAGGTGTTCCGTCAATTTCTTCACTGAAAGCAATAACAGGGTGATAGTCGCTATATTTTGTATTAACAAGCTCTCTATAGGTTAATCCAATTAAATTGTCATCAATACTTGACACAACCGTACCGTTTTTATCAATAATAAAAATATCTGCATTGCTTTTCAAATATATATCCCTGTACAATTGCTCCAGTTCTGATTCATCTATGTTAATTACAATATTACCGATATGCTTTAACAGAAATCTGTCGTAAACCGGGTCCAGATCAGCGCCTCTAACCCTTATTACAACACTGAACACAAATCTGCCCAACTCATCTTTTCTGGTGTTTTGCCAAAAGATTATGTCTGTTTTATCATTCCACTTCAGCAATTCAGAATCCGAATTATAGTTTTTATTATTATTATACGTTGAAAGAATAGTATCTCCGTTCATATTAATGATCGAAATGTCATCATAGCCATTTGTCAATAACATATAGTTGTTAAGAACCTGATACAACTGCCCGGTTTCAATTTTTTCCTTTTCCTCTACAAGTGCATTCTGAATTGACTTATCAAAACACATACTGCTTATTGCTTTCAGTTTTCCGCCCATTAAAAGGCTGATATTCTCAGCTGTCTGGGAAAATGCAGTTTTTTCAGATTCTATTATCTCATTTTGGATTGTACTTTTTGAAAACAATATGTATGAAAAAACAAAAAATACCAAAGGTATGATGACTACCATAAAATAATAAAGCAGTATTCTTTCACGCATACCATATTTGCCTGTTTTTATACTTAAAAAAGTGCCAGTATCTTCATTTGACTTGTACTTCCTTATATTATTCACCAAACTGTTTATAGGTTCAATCAGCCTGTTTAAAGTAAATTTTGATACTATGGCAGATATTAAAACACTTATCAAAAAAGTCAAAACAATATAAAAAGTAATGAATTTCCGGCTGCTGTTACCTGATTCCAGTTCCTCAATATACAGAAGATACCAGTCGCCCCATGAGAGTTTTTCGGTTAAATATACTTTATCAAAGGGTATGTGCTTTCTTTGATAGTATTCTTTGATATATTCCTTCAGATCATTGCTGGTTGAAATTCTTTTTGTGAGATTTTCAACTTCGGAAAAACACATTTCTACTTTCTTTGATATCTGCAATGCGTTTGAATAGCTCGAGTTTATTACTTTTTCTTTTAGAAAATCAGAGGTGTTTACATATAAAACCATAGCTGCTGCGGTATATGAAACAACCACCGTTATTGCAACAATAAAAATTATAATTGTTTTTAGTTTATATGTACGTGTTCTCAATAGCATTCAACACCCTTATCTGTGATTATTGGCTCTGTAACTTAGGGGAGACAAATTGGTTTCATTCTTGAATACCGTGCAGAAGTATCTGTAATCGGAAAATCCTAATTCTTCCGAAATGTCCTGAATTCTCATATCTGAAAATGCAAGATACTCTTTTGCTTTATTAATTTTCAATTCTTCAATAATATACTTTGACAGAGTCTTTCCTGTTTGCTTTTTAAACTCCGAACTCAAATAGGTGGGACTCATATGAACGGTTTTATAAAAATCGGCCACTGTTTCGTTGGGAGCCGTTTCTCCTGCAACAGGCCTCTTTTCAACATAAACTGTGTAATCAATGTTGATACTGCCAACAACGGCAATTTTTACATCATTTACGCCTGGCATATCACTTTTCCCCTTTATTCCGGATTTTTT